>CAZTVY010000155.1:0-6754 GCA_964617235.1 uncultured Rikenellaceae bacterium
TGCGGAAGTGTGTTGTTCCGTTTTCAACTAGTTCTCGTTTATCTATTAAAGATAAGCGTATCCCTTTGTTAAGGAATGCCAACTCTCGTAAGCGCGATGCTAGTATTTCAAAATTGAATGTTGTTGTTTGAGTGAAAATATCACTATCGGGCAGAAATGTGATGATTGTTCCTGTACTGTCCGATTCGCCAAGTGTTTGTAATTCAGTAATGGCTTTGCCTCTAGAGAACTCCTGTTTGTAAACTTTACCATTCCTGTGAACCTCTGCAAGCAATTTAACTGATAGTGCATTCACGCACGATACCCCAACACCATGCAAACCTCCAGAAACCTTATAGCTATCCTTGTCGAATTTACCTCCAGCATGGAGAACTGTAAGTACAACTTCCAGGGCTGATTTCTTTTCCTTTTCGTGATAGTCCACAGGAATACCACGTCCATTGTCGATTACAGTAATGGATCCGTCTTCGTTAATAATTACCTCAATTTTATCGCAGTGTCCAGCAAGGGCTTCGTCAATAGAGTTATCAACAACCTCGTAAACCAAGTGGTGCAAACCTTTGTTGCCTGTATCGCCAATATACATCGCGGGGCGCATTCTCACCGCTTCTAATCCTTCCAGTACCTGAATGCTATCGGCGGTATAATCCGATTTCCCGTTGGGCTTTGCTAGTTCGTTTTCGTTAATGCTCATAGTAAAATTTATATAAATGCCGAAATACTAATTCAATGTAAATGTTGATTTTGGTTGATAAAAATAAATCCCCCAAAGGTAGAAAAAATATTGGTTTTATTTTTAATTGTTAATTACTTTTTTGAATCAGTAATCGTCAATTAATCAGCGAGTTGAAATGTTTTTTGATGAACGGTTTTACACTAGTTTTAAAACTTGTAAGTTGCTCCAATTTGTGCATTGAACCTATAGGTTGGGTATAGATACCAACTTTGATACTTGGAGTTTAAAACATTGTTTAGGTTAAGGAATGCCGAAAGCCTTTTATTGTAGTTGTATTCAAAACCTAAATTCACATCAACAAAACCATCTAACTGTTTAGGAGTATCGACATTAACCCAGCGTTTGCCTACAGAGTAGAGTTGTAGGTTGGTTATTATCTTATCTTTGATACTGTAACGTAAATTGATGAATGCAGAGTAATCTGGTTTATGCCATGGGTGTTGCAAATTTTGCATTTTATAGTTGAAGTACTCGGCATGTAGCAAAACACTAAATTTTTCCGTTGGCTCAATGGTTAACTCTCCAAGGATTTTTGTTTGCTCAACATTGTCGAAATCAACATTAAATTGGTTCATTAATGGGTTGGCTATATCGGCACTTGAGTTAATATAAAAGTACATACTGTCGATAACTGAATATGAGGCGTAAATATTGTAAGAAACAGCTGCACTGAACTTCCCTTTTATACCGCCCGTTAGGATTAATTTATGTGATGTATTCCAAACATCAATTCCGGGCATTACCCAAGGATTTTCGTTTAAAATTTTCGAGTAGGAATTTTCCTCAATAAAACCACCAATCTCAACGTAAGGAATGAAGTAATGGCTAACAACATCGTACGATGCATAACCTTTTGGGTAAAAGTAGGTATTGCTGATTCCTGAATTTTTATCGAATGTTATTCCAACACCAGCCAAAACACGCCACTGTGGGCCAAAAAGGTGTATCCAGGGGGTTAATCTAAATACAGTGTTATTGCCAGAGTCTAACTTTTGATTTTGCATGTAATGTACCAACGATACTTCGCCCCCAAATTGCTCTTGTTTAGTATACTTATTCATTGCAAGCGATGCCTTTACTTTGTTTTCTTGCATATCGTATTTATCGCCTAAATGCCCAAACTCTGTGTTTATTTTGTAGTTTAGGTGCGATGAATCTTTATAGGTGGTTGTAAATTCTAGGTTGGCATTTAGTCTGTTTACTTTTTGTTTATCCGATGTTGGATTGACCAAAGCATTGTCGGTATCGTATCCATAAAAAGATTTTAGGGTATTGTTGTAACTTAAATCGCCCTGAAAAATTTTATCGGTAAACATCCTTTTCCCAAACAAGAGAATCTCGGTATTGCCATTCTTTGCATCAACTTTTTTATCGTTGTCAAGTTTTACTTTTCCTATACCTGTATTGTGGTGAAACCATGCTCCGTAAGTGAAATTGTTGTTTCTTTTGCTGTTGTAGTATGCTTCAACTAAGGGTAGAGAGTTTGTTCCGAATCCAACTTTTACAAAGGTAGAGTAAAGTTCGCTTAATGGCTCCGACACCATACGTGCTGCTGATATTGGAGTGGGGGTAAAGTAGGTGTTAATGGGGCGTTGAAGTATTGAGTAGGTAAAATTTGGCGCTACCTTAATTGTGTCCTCAATTTTGGGTTGAAGGTTAATTTTAAAAGCATCGGAAATGGATGGTTCGTAAGGACGAACTACTTGAACCTCCTTTTTTAGGTTATCCTGAGCCTTGAGTTGTTGAACAAGGGCTAATGAAATTAATATAAGTCCTAGGGATATTATTTTGTTGTTTAGCATAGTCTTTTGCATTATTACTTAACACCAATACTTAGGTTGTCGTCAGTTGTTTTGGTTTGTTTATTTTTTTCAACCTTTACAAGTTCGTTTAGCTTGTTGGCTGCTTCATCAATTATACCGTCGGTTGTGTTGGAGTAACCGTCGATAACACTTTGAAGCGTTGCTTTGGCTTGGAAGAAATCGTCCTGCTTCATATACACATCAGCCAAGAGAATGAAACTTTTTGCAAGCCAGTACTGATGTGGAGTGTTTTTCTCGGCAAATGCAAATACCTCTGTTTCCGCCTTATTATATTCTCCCTTGTTTAGGTATATTTTAGCGATGTTATATTTAGATTCAGCTCCTTCCTTAGTTTTAAGATTTGTAGCCACTTTAGAGAATTCTATCAACGCATCGTCAACCCTGTTGAGCTTAAGGTGGGTTTGGGCAAGTTTGAAACGAGTCTCCATTTCAGTTTCCGCTGGTAGTTTTTCGGTTGCCAGCACACTGTTTGCAATAACTGGAATTTCTTCGAGTTTGTCGAGTTGGTAAGCACTACGTAATTTACCTAACCGAGCCTCAAGCAGCGATGATTTTAGTTCTGCTACATTCTCTAGTTTGCTGTATGTTTCGAAACATTTATCGTATTGCTGCTTACCGAAATAGATTTTTCCTAGTTGGAGCAAACTTTGCTCGGTAAAACTGTTCTTTGGCATTGCAGCAACTTTTGCAAATGCTTCAATTGCAGCATCGGTATTGCCATTGCGGAAGTAACAATCGGCAAGGTAATAGTTTGAGTTTATGATGAAGTTCCCCTGAGGAAAGTCGGAAAGATACTTGTTGAATGCTTGGTTGGATTTTTCGCAATCGCCATTCACGTATAGTTTTTCAGCAGCAATGTACGATAGTGAATCTTTCTCAGCTAAACTCATATTGGCAACACTTCCAAGTTTAGAGGCGTAATCAAAGTAAGCGGTTGCATCGCCCTTGTCAACATAAATATTTCTTATGCCAATTAGTGCATTTTTTGCCTCGGAAGTTCCTGGAAATCCTTCAACAACTCGTTTGTAATATTGCATAGCACTGTCGGGAATTTCGGTATTGTAATTAATCAATCCTAACTGTACTAATGCTTTTACGTAGTAGCTGCTTCCTGTGTAGTAACGTTCAATTTGTTGGTAGTATTTTTTAGCATCAATGGGCTGATTAAGCACCATGTAACTCTCGGCCAACTCAAATATTGCATCGTCCATATAGTTTGAGTTGGGGTACTTGGTTGTTAGGCTAAGCAACGATTCTGCTTTTTTTTGTGGACGTTCAACTAGCCCTAGCGAGAACCCTCGCTGGAACGCTGCGTAATCGGCATCGGTTTTATCAATAGCAATGGCTTTGTCGTAGTAGTCAATAGCCGCCCAGTATTTACGTTGAATGAAGAATGAGTCCCCAATACGATTGTAAGCGTCACCAACATAAACATTCTTTTCATCGTTGCTTAAAGAATTGAATTTTCGGAACCAAACTATGGCTTCGTCGTAGTTTTTTATTTTAAAGTAGGCGTAGCCCAAGTTGTAATGAGCCATTAGGTACTCAGGCAGGTTGAATGACCCTGGAGTTAAAATGAATTTGTTGTAACCCTCGCTTGCTTTAGCGTACTCCTCGGTTCTATAGTATGCCTCGGCTTGCCAGTAAGTTGCTTGAGCTGCAAGGTTTTGGTTATAGTTGGCATTTTGTAATGAGATGTCGAACATCTCAATGGCTTCTCCAAAATTTAGGTTTTGAAATAACTCTAAGGCTCGGTAGTATGCTGTTTTTTGATAAGCAGCCTTAATTGTGGCATCCTTATTTTTTATTTTTTCTAACGATTCAACGGCCTCTTTATAGTTACGAGTGCTTAGGTAGGCCAAGGTGAGGTAGTTATATGCTTCGTCGGTTCTGGGAGTGTTTGGGTATAGTTGGATGTATGTGCGGAATGCTTCAATAGCTTCGTTAAACGGTGCGTATAGTTGCTCGTAGGTTAACTTGGCGTAGTTGAAAAGAGCATCTTCCTTTATGATATTGTCGAAATCCAGTTTCGATGCCATCCCGAAAGCCTGACGGGCTTTGGTTTTATCGTTTTCTTTGATGTAGCAATCCGCTAGATGGTAATGGGCATTTTGGCTTAACGAGTCATCGGTGGTGGATACCCTTTCTAGGTACTTTGCTGCATCGGCATACTTTTGATTTTTGTAGTATGCAAAACCAATTAGGTAGTGGTCATCGCGGGTTAATTGCTGTGTTTTTTCGGCATACTTTTCAAGGTAAACCACAGAACTGTCGTACTGCTTAAGTTTGAAGTACGATTCACCAACAATTCTAGCAATTTCTGGGGTGCGCTTGGTTATGTTGTCCTTAATCAGTGCAGGAGAATATTCTACAACCTTTTTGTAATCGCCCTGTAGGTAGTATATCTGAGAGATATAGAAAGGAACAACAGGTGCAAAAGTTTCGTTCTCCTTCAGTTTTTCAAAGCCTTTAAGGGCTGTGGCGTATTTCTTTTGAAGATAAGCAATGTGCGAGTAGTAGTAGGTTGCAGGGCCTGCGAATTTGTTATCCACATCCTTAACCTGATACAGCCATTTGCTGGCGGTTTCAAGGTCGTTAGTTATAAAATAGCAGTAACCTAGGATGAACTGCATTTCAAATTGCTTCTCTTTATCTAGGCCATTCTTGTCGATTTTTGTAAGCCATGATATTGATTTTGAGTATTTTTTGTGCTGATACTGCATTTTACCCATAGCAAAGTAGGCCAAGTCAATTTTTTGACTTTCGGGATGATTATGAATGAAGTTTCCAATTAGGTATTCTGCATCGTTATTGGTGAGTTCAATGGCACACATTGCAATGTAGAACTCTGCATCGGTTTTTAGGTGGCTAACGTAATTGTCGGTCGATTTGATAAACTTCTCAAATTGTTTTTGAGCGCTAGGGTAAATGCCTTTTTGGTAAAGTTCTAATGCCTTGCGGTATGTGGCATCGGATTCGGTGTAGTTTTTTGTGTTCTGACTTATTGCAATGTTGACAACGAAAAGAAAATTTAGTGTTACCAGTATTGCTGCTTTTAGTCTAATCATACTTAAATTTCTTAAATTCGGATAAAAGTAGTAAGAATTGAGCAAACGTTAATTTTGAAAACGATAATTTAATCAACAATATGCTGTTTAGGTTGTTAATTATTTTTAAAACGTAATTGTATAGGTTCTTGTGACCATATTTTCTGTAATTCTAGAAGTTGTTTTAATGTGTTGTATTATAATGAATTGTGATTGTTTATTGCTTAGTTGATTTTTTTAAGTTAACTTAGAAAAAAAAATATGCTTGCAAAAGTTAAAAGCATAATAAGTGCAAAGCCAGCCATTGAGGGTGCAGGTGTTAGATTGAATAGGGTTTTCGATTTTCAAACTCGATATCAAACCGACCCATTCCTACTACTCGACCATTTCGGTTCAGAGAACCCTAAAGATTATGAGGCTGGATTTCCTTGGCACCCACATCGTGGGATTGAGACGGTTACATATATGCTTCAGGGCGAAGTGGAACACTTCGATAGCCTTGGAAATGTTGGTGTTATTGGCCCCGGTGATGTTCAATGGATGACAGCTGGGAGTGGCATTATTCATCAGGAAATGCCCCGTCCTTTAAATGGGTTAATGTTTGGTTTTCAGTTGTGGGTAAACTTACCTCATGAGTATAAAATGTTTCCTCCACGATATAGAGAGTTAAAGTCTTCGAGTATCCCAATTGTTGAAACTACAAAGTCTAGAGTGAAGGTTATTGCTGGTAGGTTCAGGAAGAAAATAGGTGGAGTGACAGAACTTTACGTGGGAATCGATTTCTTTGATGTAAAACTTTGGCCAGATTCTACTTTTGATGAGACCATTAATCCCGATTACAACTACTTTGTATATGTTTACGATGGTGTAATTTCGTTGCCCGATTTTGAACACCCTGTTAGAAGCATGGAAGCAATTATGCTTGATAAGGGTAGGATGCTCCAGATTAAAGCAGGCGATAATGGGGCAAATTTTATTATTTTTGGAGGACAACCGTTGAATGAGCCAATTGCCTGGCGCGGGCCAATTGTTATGAATACTGAGGATGAAGTAAAGCAAGCATTTGAAGAGTTCTACAACGGAAATTTTATAAAGTAATTTTTTTATGGATTTGAATCAGGCAGTGATTGAGCCACCGGATTTGATAT
>CAZTVY010000156.1:0-6727 GCA_964617235.1 uncultured Rikenellaceae bacterium
TCTTGGTTTTATTGCCCGCGATAGTTTTATGGGAAAAACATCCTCCGCGGTAGGGTTGGAGCTGATTGGAACTCCTGCTGGCATTGCCTTGGCTATGGCTTTTGTGAGTATTCCATTCCTTATAAATGCTGCACGTGAGGGTTTTGCTCTTGTTCCTGAACGTTTAGAGAAGGCTGCGCTTAATTTGGGGGCATCGCCAGCAACTGTTTTCTTCACTATATCGCTTCCGTTGGCTTGGCGTAGCATTGTTTCGGGTTTGGTGATGATGTTTGCCCGTGGAATGAGCGAGTTTGGTGCAGTTGTTATTATCGCTTATCACCCTATGATTGCTCCTGTTCTGATATTTGAAAGGTTTGGAGCCTTTGGTTTAAAATATGCGCGTCCAGCGGCCGTGCTATTTATTGGTGTTAGCCTTATTGTATTTGTAATTATTCGTTTATTATCCAGAAAAAATAAACCCAATGCTTAAGGTAGAAGGACTATCGAAGAATTTGGGAGCATTTGCCCTGAAGGATGTTTCGTTCACTGTGAACGAGGGCGACTACTTTATGCTGTTGGGGCCATCGGGTGCTGGAAAATCGGTTATTCTCGAAACCATTGTTGGTTTGGTAAGGCCCGAATCTGGATTTATTTACCTCAATAACGAGGATATCACCCAAAAACCTATTACAAACCGTGGTGTTGGTTTGGTATTTCAGGATTATGCGGCTTTCCCGCATATGTCGGTTTATAGCAATATTGCTTACCCATTGCGAAGAAAGGGTGTAAAGGGTAGGGCGTTGCACCGCAGGGTTATTGAACTGGCGGAGAAACTATCCATAAATCATCTGCTCGATAGAAATCCACAAACCCTTTCGGGTGGAGAGTTACAGCGTATGGTGTTGGCTCGCACATTGGCACTTGAG
The DNA here is from genome assembly GCA_964617235.1 of uncultured Rikenellaceae bacterium. GTDB lineage: Bacteria > Bacteroidota > Bacteroidia > Bacteroidales > Tenuifilaceae > SB25. Next base: position 906 of record CAZTVY010000156.1, read on the forward strand.
CCAAAGGTTTTGCTGCTCGATGAGCCTTTATCGTCGCTCGATGTTCAGCTGAGGGCTGGTTTGCGTTCTGCTCTAAGAGCAATAAATAGGGAGGGTACAACCATAATACACGTTACCCACGATTACGAGGAGGCCATATCGCTAGCCAATAGGGTTGCCGTGGTGAATAAAGGAATAATTGAGCAGTGCGATACCGCCGAGGAGATATTCCAGAACCCAAAATCGATGTTTGTGGCCAAATTTACAGGTGTACGGAATTTCTATCATGCTCAAATTATTGACACAACCGAGCACGAACTGAGGATAATTCAACTGCAAAGCGGACATAAGATTTGTGGTTACACCGACGAAAGTATTGGCGATGGCTTTGTGTGTTTTCCTGAAAGTGCTGTGAGTGTTTCCCGAACAAGCCCCAATCAGAGCGCATTAAATGTTTTCCAAGGAAAAGTTGTTGATATATTCCCTCAACGATTTGGATATGAGGTTACAGTTGATGTTGGTTTTAAAGTGATGGCGCTAGTAACTTGGGAATCCATAAACCGACTAGAACTTCAGCACGGCTCCGATGTTTGGGTATCGTTCAAAGCTAACTCGTTAAGGTTTATACCAAGGGTTTGATGTGTGAGTTAGAAGTAGGAAGTTGGAAGCAGGACGAGCCTAATTCCCTAATAACTTAAAATCTCAATAACTACTTAGGTCGTTGATACAGCCTAGTACGCTTACTATTCTGGTAAACCATAGATATGTACTGGCTTCCAAAGAATATCAGAAGGAAGATGATTGCAAAGTAGTAGAGCGAAATGGTTAGGTAGAATGAAACTGCAAAGATGTAAACTCCCAGCAACAAGTCGATAAGGGTTAGGAGTATGCCCCAAGCAACACCGCTCTTGAAAATTGAGCCGAGTAAATCGAGCGATATTCCAATTAGTAGTATTAGTAATTGAATCCAAAGTACCCAGCTAATAATGTCGAGGTTTTCGGGAACCAGCGAGAATCCTTTGTGAAGGCTTTCCAACAGTTGGTCTTTCCAGTTAATGTATAGAACTCCACACATTATTGCATTAACAAAGAAAACTACAGGCGTGATTAGAAGTCCTTTAACCGATATCTCATGCTTATTCTTAAGTTTTTCCTTGAATTTGATAATCATCTCATCAATAAAAACCCAGAAAAGAGTAATTGCTACAGCAATAACCCAGAAATACCACGATTTCCAGTTGGCTATACTTTCAACTTTATCGAGGAATGCGGGCGTTTTCGGGGGGGCAATTTTTTTTAAGTAATCGGTAGAAACAAAGCCAGTTTTACTACCTCGCTTAACCATAACCCAATACTTATCCGATGCAAGCGCAATAATGGTATCGCCTTGTTTGTAGCTGGAGATAATTTCGGAAATAGGTGAGGGGGCGCTACGAATAAATAGGCTCTTGGTATCTACAACATACCTCTCGCGGGTCTGGTAGTGACCCGGCTCAACACACGATGCCGTAATGTACAGAAATACTGCTACAAGAAGAATTCGAATAACAATACGAATCATTTGCCATTTAATCAGAATCCGTGGCAAAGGTATATATTAGAATGGAATAATGTTTTTTTGGTAGGGAAAAATTTTGAACAGATATATACTAGCGAAAGGCATTGAGGGTTAGATTAAAGAACAACCCCCTCAAGGGTTCAAAACCCTTGAGGAGGTAAGATTATTGAACTATATTAGTTCTCCCTTAAAACAAACTCATCGTACTCTAGTTCAAATCGCAACTTGTGGCGCGATTCTTCCTGTGCAAGCGAAAGGAAAAGGTTTTTGTATTCTGTATCCTGCACTCGCTCCGAGAGGGTGAGGTAAAGGCGGAACGCCGCTTTCTCGCGTTTCATTGCAAGAACCAAAGCTTGCTCGTAGTTTAGTTCGCCACGATGCTCGTCTCGCACAACGTAATCGGCAATTTTAAGGTCTTGAACTGACTCTTGCTTGAATGAGTTAACTCCCTCTGCTTTTATTTTTAAAAGTTTTGCTTTATGTCCCATTTCCTCCTGAGCAAATTGCTCAAAAGTAGCCTTCATATCGGCATTGCGGGCTCCTGCAGCCATTTTATTGTAGAAGTTTACAGCGTCCTGTTCGCGTTCGATTGCAAAATCGAGTATATCGTCGATATTCCTAAACTCGTTCATATTGGTTGGTTTTAGAATGTTCTAGTTTGGTTTCGAATTCCCTGTCGAATTGCATCATTATGTGGTTACAACCGCTTACAAAGTTCATATAGCCCGAATCGGAACTGGTTAAGACGAACGAATACTTTGCTTGTCCGTCGGTTTGGGGTAGTAGCGATAGTATTTCGGTTTGAACATCGTAAACATCCTTGCAGCCGTTGATGTTGAATTGCTTAAGCAATGCAAGCAGTTGGTCTACCGTTGTTTGCTCAACCTTTGGTGTTAATCCTTCGCGGAACGATTGTACCATATGGTTGCTGTTGGTGAACGAGCCACCAGTCTCGAACCAGAAACTTGCAGGAAGAACAAGGTTCGCCATTTCGGCTGTTTCGCTCATAAAGCTATCCTGCACAACAATAAATTCTGCTTTTTTCAAATTTTCCTTTACGTTGTGCTTGTGGATGGCAGTGCCAACAGGGTCTTCACCAAAAATAACGATGTTCTTAAAATCGCCATTGCTGAATGCCTGCTCAATATTCAAGGTGTTTGTTGGGATTTCGTCAACCTTCCACTTGGTTCTCAATTTCGATACCAATTCAGGATTGGTTATGCTTTGCATTCCAATACCTGTTTCGGGTCTAACGCCCATATCGATTAATCCGTGAGAGTTATTCTTTTGCTTAAGAGCAATTAGTCCACCATTTGTTTTCCCTAACTTACCCGTAATAAGCATTAGGTTGAAAATCTCCTGCACAGTGGCATTTGAAACTTCGTTTTCGGCAAATACTAGCAATGCGCCAAAATCGTTATTGAATTCATTGGCAAAGCGCTCAACCTCGGTTTGGCTAATGCCTGCGGTTTTGCATAAATCGGCAAAATTGGCAAGTAGCAATTCTGAGTCGTATTTCCCAAAATTATCACAGTGGTCGCCAATGAAAATCATATTTTGCTTGTCGTGAGCAAGCAAGTAATGGTTTACAGCCTTTACAAAGTGATAGTAGGATTGGATTTGTATAAACTCATTTGCCCTATCGGCAAGGTTGTTCTCTTTTGTTGAAATTACTGTGATTGGCTTTTTAGCAGCATTGAGCATATATCCCAACACTGGATTGTTCCTGTTAATTTGGCTTGCAAGTAGGTAGATGTGATTTGTGTTTTTTATAGAATCGAAGTTAAAATTTGCCAAAGAGTCAATTGCAAAAGCGCTATCGCCGTTCATATAGTGGAAGCTTCCAATATTGTTGGTTTTTGCAGCGGCACGTGCAAACTTCTGAACAAGGTATTGCTCCTCGTTGGTTAGCGATGCTCCTGCAAAGAATGCGTTTTGCTCAGGTTTTACCTTTTTAATTTGGTCTGTTATCATTCGGTATGCCTCATCGAAGCTGATTTCTACAAACTTATCGTTGACCTTTTTCAAAGGTTTGGTGAGTCTGCTCGTGCTGTTGAACTTGCGATAACCGAACTTGCCATACATACAGAGGTTTCCATCGGCATTAACCATTCCGTTTGCGCCAGTCACCTTCATGATGTAACCTCCACGGTGCTGGAAAGTTAGCGTGCACCCAACGGAGCAGAATCCGCATATAGTTTCGAATGTTTCGGTTTTTACAGGGCCTGGTTTGAATGGAACATTCTCGGTGATAGCACCAGTTGGACAGGCCGAAATACACATACCACACGATTCGCAGGTTGTGTTAGCCAAATTTTCGCCCAATGCAGGTGCAACGTAGGTTTCGAAACCACGCTTTACAAGCGTTAGTGCATTTGCTCCAACCACATCCTTGCAAATTCTAACGCAGCGCGAGCAAAGAATACACTTGTTGTTATCAATTTCGATGTATGGATGTGAGAAGTTCACATTGAACTCCTTATGTTCGCCCATAAATCGCATTTGGTCGGCTTGGTATGTATCGGCGTGCTGCTTTAGTTGACAATCGAAATACTCAGTACAGCCGCATTCCAAGCAACGTCCAACCTCGTGGTGCGCCTGTTCGTGGGTGTAGCCCAGTTCAACTTCGTTGAAGTTTTTGCGGACATCGGCTTCCAGAACTGGCATCTCCTCACGTATTTGATGCTGGTATCTATTTACAAATTCATCCTTGCTGAGTTGATGGAAGTTATCCTTTTTACTTAGGAATTCCTTTTTAGGTGCCACTACATCTTGCCCAGTTAAGTAAAGATGACAGCTGTGCGATGCCAATTTTGCTTGTGCAACGGCTTCAATAATGGTTGCAGGGCCTGAAACACCATCGCCTGCTGCAAAAACCGAAGGAATACCAGTTTGCAGGGTTATCTTGTTGGCGTCAATATCGCCCCATTTGTTGGCTTTTAGCTCGCCATTCTTTGCGTGCTTGTTAACATCGTCAAGGAAGTTAATGTCGGTTTTCTGACCAATTGCAGCAAGTATGTAGTCGAACTCCATATCGTACTCCGAGCCCTCAATAGGTACAGGCCTTCTACGACCGGATGCATCGGGTTCACCCAATCCCATTTTGATTAGGGTCATCGATTTTACTTTTCCGTTAGCATCCTTGTTCACTCTAACCGGAGCAGTTAGGAATTGGTATTCAACTCCTTCGAGTTTAGATTCGTGAATTTCGATAGGGTTTGCGGGCATTTCAGCCTCAGTACGGCGGTATATCACCTTAACATCAGTACTTCCGCAGCGGATTGATGTGCGGCAGCAGTCCATAGCGGTATTTCCACCGCCCACTACGGCAATGCGCTTGCCTTTGAAATCGTATCGTTGACCTGTAACCTCCATATTACGAAGGAAATCGATGCCCGAGAAAACTCCATCGGCATCCTCGCCATCGGCACCCAAAAGCGCTCCGCGCTGCGAGCCAATGGTAAGAATCATAGCATCGTACTCCTCGCTAATCTTCTTGTAGCTTAGGTTTTCGCCAAGTTTTTGGTTGTAGAATATGTTTGCACCAAGTTCGGTGATTGTTGATACTTCTTTATCGAGCAAATCATTTGGTAGGCGATACTCTGGAATTCCGTAACGTAACCAGCCCCCAGCGTGGGCTTGTGCCTCAAAAATATCGCACTGATGACCTTTTTGTTGAAGGAAGTAAGCGGCAGAAAGTCCACCAGGGCCAGCACCAATAATTGCAACCTTTTTACCTGTTGATGGTGCAATGGTGGGTTTGTAGTGATGGTTTGATTCCAAATCGCGGTCGGCGGCGAAGCGTTTTAGGTAGTCGATTCCAACTCCTGTTCCCTCGTCCATATTGTTTCGGCGACAGGCTGCCTCGCAAGGACGAACGCAAACCCTACCACAAATTGCAGGTAGCGGATTGGTTTGTTTTATCAGTCCAATTGCTTCGCTATAAAGTCCTTTTTCAATTAGCGAGATATAGCCCTGAACATCGACCCCAGCAGGGCAACGCTCGCGGCAAGGTGCCGTACAATCGGCGTAGTGGTTACTCATTATCAAGTCCAGCGCAGTTTTGCGAGCCTTGTGTACGCGGCTATTGTCGGTGTTGATTTTCATTCCCTCCGCAACGCGGGTTGAGCAGGATGGTTGGAGGTTTCGCTGACCTTCAATTTCCACCACACAAACGTAGCACGATGAGTATGGCTCTAACCTTGGGTCGTGACAAAGGGTTGGAATGTCTATTCCGTGTCTGCGGGCAACATCAAGTATATACTCGCCTTTATGGGCTGTTGTG
>CAZTVY010000157.1:0-6693 GCA_964617235.1 uncultured Rikenellaceae bacterium
ATAAGATTATTCAAACGTTTCTCAAATTCCTCTGGTCGGTTTATTGCGCTTTCTATATATGCAATTCTGATGCGTTTATATGATTCGGACATTTTCTGGAAATTTTCCCAAGTACTTTTATCCGTTTTCAATTTCTCTAGAATATCCTTTGGAAAAACAAATTTTTCTTTCATTACTTTTTCGATGTCTCCGAGCACCGACTTGTGAATTAGTCCATTTTCGAGCAACCATTTAAGCCGTTCCTTATTAGCCTGGGAATAGGATAGGTTGTTTCTTCTTTTACAAAAGCGTTGTACAGTTACCTCCTCATTGAGTGCTTTAACTGTAGTGTCAATCCACCCAAAGCAGAGGGCTTCCTCAACGGCATCGTTGTACAATATCCTCTTTTTTCCTGTTTCTTTTTTGGGGTATTCCAACCAAATATCATCCCGTGTCTCAAAATTGCTCTCGAGCCATTTTCTCCAATCCTCCCTGTTTGTAAAATATTTGGTTTCGATTTTTTCCATTTTTAAAATTGCAGCCAGTTGTGAATAGAAATTATATCTGTGAAGGTACGCAAATCCCAAAATTCAGACAAAGCCTTATAAAATATTTGGACTTAGGCGGTAGCCTCTGTTCAACTAGGAAAAACAATTATAATATAGGCACGGAAAGCATTTCCGCGCCAGCGGAGTTTCGTTGTTTATTATTTCAGTCATTTTATTATCAATTTTTGCGGTTTTGTCTTACTGCCCTTACGTTGCGTGGAACGGAATAGAGGTTTTTTACAAAATTGAGTTAAATCGTTATCTTAAAATTTTTTGCCAATGTACCTGATAGTAAATAATTATCTGTTAATTTACCGATAAAATATATTTATCGGCTTAAATGCCGTTAATTAAATTGATTGCTATTCCGGCAAAAACTGCAATACCAAAACTCAAAAGAGTGCCTACCAATACATATTCACTTTTCTGAGTGGCATTCAATCTTAAAATTGATTTTGCTGCGATAATAAGCCCAACTGCTTCATACTGACCTAGAAGAATTAATGCTAAAGCAAGAAGTCGCTCTGTTATTCCAATAAGTTTTCCCGCATTGGGAAGACTTTTTTCTTCATCATTATCCGGACTATCAACAGGTGTTTCAATTGAGAAGGTCCGAAACAAAAATTTAATGATAATGTTAGCAGGTTTTGTACAAAGCAAGAATCCGGTAATTATGGCCAACGTTTTAGTATCCATTTCAAACAAGAATTGAATACCAAAATGACTATCATACAATAACACAACACTTACGATAGTAATAAGGTGCAAAAACTGGTCAGTAAAAAACAGGTGCTTAATTTTTGTTTTCTGAATTATGTAGCTTTTTATACCATCAATTATAAAGTGGAATAATGTTAGTAAAATAGCCATTTTCCAAAAACCAAAATCAAACGATAAAACATAACTGGCAACTAGGACAATAGTACTATGGTATAAAAGATATGGGGTAAAAGCCTTCTTCTCTTTTTTATCGCACCAGTTTTGTGGTTGAAGTATAAAGTCAGATAGCAAATGTGCTATAAATTGTAGGATTATTAATTGTATGACTATCATTGTATTATGTTTTCAAAATAGACTACTGTTTTTTCTATAGAGAGCCAACCAGCGGCAGTAGAATGTTGACTAATCGTTGATTGGTATTTATTAAGTTTTTCCGATATTTCTTTTTCACTAAAATTAAGCAATTTATAATATATAATTTCGCTTTGTTTTGCTGAACATTTTGAAATTATCGTGTCAAGTAATGAAAAAAAAGTATCAAATTGTTCTTGTATTTTTTTATCTAATGAACAGAAAAACATAGTGTTTTTAATAACGATTTTCTGCTTATTCGAGGTAGAGAGATTTTTTATAGCCCTTCCCGATAAGTAAATTGCTTTCCCATCAATAATTCCTTTTTCAGGATCTATTTTTTCAAGTGGAGCAATTGCTACAGCAAGTCTAATACCATATTCATTGAAATATTTTAAACGATTCCCCTTTTCATTTTTCTTGTTAAATTCAAATGTTTTTATATAAGTTTTCAGTAAAAGGGCTATTCTTAATGCATATTTTGGTGATTTTAAAGCACATTCAATATAATCACCTTGAACTAACCTACCGTAAAATGAATATTTTTCATATTTTTTAGTCAAATCAGATAGCAGTTCTTTTATGCCAGTTTCAAGCTCCCTTTTTTCTTCCTCTAATAAAGAAGTATATGAGATAACATCGGCTGAAATAGTAGAGTAATTCATAAAAAATTAATTTATCGGTAAATATACTGATAATCTTAATTTATCGGTAATAAAACCGATATTTTTTATTTGTAATCCTCCCATTTTATGTGAGTAGTTTCCTTTTTTCATCTACTTCATTATCAGCAAATATATCAAATTATTTTGTCGTCTATCTCAGTCTTTTTATAACGAACACAAACTCTTTTATCTATACACCATACTTACTTTTGTCAATCTACCTTTTAAGAATGATATGCAAACCAAAGATGTATTAACATATAAAAGAGTGTCTTATAAAAGTATAAAAAGTTATTCAACTGCAAAAGAGAATTTGCAGTTATTGTGTTGAAATTAAGTTTAGTGCTTCCAGTTTGTGAGATGCTTAGCAGTGTTCAATAAAATACAGAAGTTCGCTTAAATATTAGTTTTCTTAATCTACTTAGGTTCTTTTGTAAAGAAAATTGAATTTTCTTATCAGAGTATTTTTTCTTTGTATAAGATTTTCTATTCTTTTATCATATTCAATTTTCTCTAATTGCTTATAATGGCTTTAGGGCAAGGTGTTTGAATTCAAGGTAATAAGTGATATTATTACCTTACAATGGAGTAAATCATCTCATCGCAGAACTGGCCGTTCTTAAAGCAAGCCTTTTTTAGTGTGGCTTCAAGCGTAAAACCTGCCTTTTCCAGAACCCTTTGCGAGGCGTTGTTAAAACTGAACGGGCGGGCGTAAATCCTAACTATATCGAAGGTGCGGAAACCGTAATCAACAATCTGCTTTATGGCTTCAGGTATAATTCCTTTTCCCCAGTATGGCTCTGCGAGCCAGTAGCCACACTCAGCAGATTTGCGGTGTATATCGGATTGTACAAATATTCCAATGGAACCACAGGCCTCGCCATTAATTTCAATGGCAAAGATTGTGTACGGCTCGTTCTGTATGGCCATAGTAAGGAACTTTTTGGCATCGTCCAAGCCGTAAGGGTTTGGGAAGCCATCGGTGAGGTTTGCCGCAATTTTGGGGTTGTTGGCATACTTTACAATGCTTTCGGCATCGGATTCCCTGAATGGGCGGAGGGTGAATTTTGGGGTAGTGTTCTTGCTCATAAAATTTGCTTGATTTCAAATCTAGATAAAATTTTTTCTTTTATAGATTCTTTAATACTATCATACTCTGATGCTGAAAGTATATAATAAATAAGGGACATAAGGATTAAACCTACAATAAAGCCTATAATTCCCCATAATGAGAAAGCCGCTAAAATTGGTAAGGCCAATATCATAATAATTAGAATACTCGAAAAGCCTATTGAGTATTTGATTTCTATTTGAGTATTGTTTTGATTCGAAATAAAATTAAATCTAGCAATAATATCTGGTCGGGCTTGAAAAAGTTGGTATCGGTATTTCGATAACCAAAACCCTTTTTTTGTCCAATTGCCAACAAAGGTCTTGTCCGTTATTCCTGTAAAACTTTGCTTAAATATTAATTGGGGAGTTAAATTTGTTTTGCAGGTACTTGACTCCATCTTTTCTTTAATAAAATCTACCAAGCAATTGTCGATTTCAAATTTTTGATAGCCTATTTTAATCATTTAATATGTTTAATAATGAACTTTAAAAGTATAATTAGTTCTTCAATTTATAAAAAAAACGCCACCAAAAAATGGCGGCGTTCTATGGTTTGCATTAATGCTATTTACTTTATAATCTGTACTGCCTTAGCAATGGCCGATTCTAGTCCTGCTGGATTTTTACCACCTGCGGTTGCGTAGAATGCTTGTCCACCGCCACCACCTTGAATTTCCTTAGCGGCCTCGCGTACAATATTCGATGCGTTTAGCTGGCGTGCCTCTACCAGTTTGTCGGAAATCATAATGGTTAGAACTGCTTTTCCGGCAATTTCGGCACCAAGTACTAGGTAAAGGTCGGCAACCTCGTTCTTTAGCTGGAAAGCTAAGTCCTTAATGGCATCGGCGTTGCTAACTGTAACGCACTCGCTGATAATGTTGATACCATCGTGCTGCTGAACCTTTTGCTTTAAGGTCGATTTAATCTCCTTAAGCTTTTCTGCTTGGAACATCTCAATTTCCTTACGTAGTGCTTCGTTCTCCTCAACCAACTTGTTGGCAGCCTGAGTTACGCTTGCAGGGTTGCCAAGGATTGTTTTAATCTCCTTGATTGTTTCAACCTGCGAGTAAACAAACTCCTCGGCTTTAACGCCAGTGATGGCCTCAATTCTGCGTACACCAGCAGCAATAGCACTTTCCGATGTTAGCTTGAACATTCCAATTTGTCCGGTTGCGTGAACGTGTGTTCCACCGCAAAGCTCCACCGATTCGCCAAAACGGATAACCCTTACAGAGTCGCCATACTTTTCGCCGAATAGCGCCATAGCACCCATTTGCTGAGCATGCTCCATTGGAACATCGCGGTGCTCGTCCAGTGAAATATTCTGGCGAATAGCACGGTTCACAAGTTTCTCCACCTGACGGATCTCCTCTTCGGTCATCTTTTGGAAATGCGAGAAGTCGAAACGTAGGTAGTCTGGGCCAACCAACGAGCCTTTTTGCTCAACGTGCGTTCCAAGAACTTTGCGTAAAGCGCTATGCAAAAGGTGTGTTGCAGAGTGGTTGTTTGCTGTACTTGCCCTGCTCTCAGTGTTAACCTTTGCAAAGAATTGTGCTTTTGGTTTGCTAGGTAGGCGGTCAACCTGGTGAATAATCAAGTTGTTTTCTTTGAATGTATTGATAACGTTGATAGGTTCACCATCGCCTTCAATTGTTCCGCTGTCGCCAACCTGTCCACCCGACTCGGCGTAGAATGGCGTTTTATCCAGTACAATATGGTATTGCTCAGTTCCTTTAGTCTTTACGGTACGCATTTTTGCAATGCGAACATCGGCTTTCAATGAGTCGTATCCAACAAACTCAACCTCGTCGATATCCAGAATTTCTTCCCAATCGTGAGCTTCCACAGCAGCATCGGCGCGTGAGCGCTCCTTTTGTGTGGCCATTTCGGCATCAAACTCCTTGCGGTTAACGCCAAGGTCGTTTTCACGTAGAATTAGCTCAGTTAAATCGAGTGGGAAACCGTAGGTATCGTAAAGCACAAATGCCTCTTTACCCGAAATCTCGGAAAGTTTCTCCTTTTTAGCCTTTGCAATTTGTTGGTCTAATAGACGAATACCTGTTTCAAGTGTGTGAAGAAATGCTGCTTCCTCCTTATTAATTACGTTGATAATTAAATCTTTTTGAGCCTTCAGCTCTGGGAAGTGGTTGCCCATTTGCTCCACCAAAACTGGTACAAGGCTATCGATAAATGGTTCTCTGAAATTTAGGAATGTATAGCCGTAACGTACAGCACGGCGTAAAATCCTACGAATTACATAACCAGCCTTAACGTTCGATGGTAGCTGACCATCGGCAATTGAGAAACTAATTGCACGTAGGTGGTCGGCAATAACACGCATTGCAACATCGGCCTTTTGGTCTTTGCCGTACTCTATTCCGCACATTTGTGATATGCGGTTGATTATTGGAGTGAATACGTCGGTATCGTAGTTACTCTTTTTACCTTGGGTAACCATTGCCAAACGTTCAAAGCCCATTCCTGTATCGACGTGTTTTGCTGGAAGTGGCTCAAGTGTACCGTTTGCTTTACGGTTGTACTGAATAAATACAAGGTTCCAAATCTCAATTACTTGAGGGTGACCAGTGTTAACCATTTTGTGTCCGGAGATTGCCTTACGTTCCTCGTCGCTACGGATATCAACGTGTACTTCAGTGCAAGGGCCGCAAGGGCCAGTATCGCCCATTTCCCAGAAGTTATCCTTTTTGTTGCCAAGCAGAATGCGCTCCTCAGGTAAATATTTTTTCCAGCGGTTCATTGCCTCGGAGTCCATTTCAACCCCTTCACTTGGACTACCTTCAAAAACTGTTGCGTAGAGTCTTTCTTTATCAATTTTAAGAACATCAACTAAAAATTCCCAAGCCCAGTCAATAGCTTCATTTTTAAAATAATCACCAAACGACCAGTTCCCCAACATCTCAAACATTGTATGGTGGTATGTGTCGTGACCAACTTCCTCAAGGTCGTTATGCTTACCCGAAACGCGTAAACATTTCTGTGAGTTGGCTATTCTTGGGTACTTAACTGGTGAGTTTCCAAGGAAAATATCTTTAAACTGATTCATCCCCGCATTAGTAAACATCAGGGTTGGGTCATTCTTAATTACCATAGGAGCCGATGGAACAATCTGATGCGTTTTGCTCTTGAAAAATTCCAAAAATGCAGTTCTAAGTTCTATTGAGTTCATAAATATCTTGGTTTGAAACTGTTAATTTTAATTATTTAATCATTTTGATAAAAAAAATTATAATTTTGCAAAGCTAAAATATAATTTTTTTTATCAATATAAGATCAATATTATTTTCTTTCGCTAATTG
>CAZTVY010000158.1:0-6657 GCA_964617235.1 uncultured Rikenellaceae bacterium
ACATTTAGCGAGGATGGTACAGTAGCATTATCAGCGGTAGTTCCTTCGCGCGATTGTAAATATTTGGCCTACTCAACCAACGACGGCGGCTCCGACTGGCAAAAAATTAGTGTACTTGATCTTGTTTCTGGGCAAAAATTAACCGATGAAATTAAGTGGGTTAAGTTCTCATCAATTGCATGGTACAAAAACGGATTCTTCTATAGTCGCTACGATGCACAAAAAGAAGGCTCTGAATTATCAAATATCAACCAGAATCACAAGGTATACTATCATAAAATTGGTGAAAATCCTGACAATGACGAATTAATATTCTCCAACAAACAATTTCCATTAAGGAATTATTCGGCTCAAACAACGGATGATGAGAAATACCTCATTATCTATGAAACAGAATCTACTTATGGAAATTCTATTTACATCCGTAATCTTTCTGACAAAAGAAATGATTTTTCACAATTAACTACTGGCTTCGAATTTGAATACAGCGTTCTTGATCATATCGATGATCATCTGATTGTACTAACAAACTACAAAGCTCCAAAATACAAATTAATAAAAATCAATATTAACACCCTAGAGGTGGGAAATTGGAGAGACCTACTGCCCGAGCGTAAGGATGTACTAAGCAGCTGCGCACTAATTGGTGGAAAAGTTGTTGCAAACTATATTGTTGATGCCAAAAGTAAAGTTGAAGTTTACACTTTGGAAGGAGAAAAAGTATCTGATATCGAATTCCCAACCCTAGGAACAATGGGTGGAATAAGCGGCTCTATAAATGATACTGTTGCATTCTACAACTTCTCGTCATTTACTGTGCCATCTGTGGTTTATAAGTATAATATTGAGACAAACCAGTCCACTGAATTTTTCAAGCCTGAGATAAACTTTGACTTTAGTAATTATGAAACCAAACAAGTTTTTTACACCAGCAAGGATGGCACTCAGGTTCCTATGTTTATAGTTCATAAAAAAGGATTGGAATTAAATGGCGATAATCCCACATTGCTTTATGGTTACGGCGGATTTAACGTTAGTTTAATGCCATACTTTAGCACATCTCGCTTGCTTTGGTTGGAAAATGGCGGAGTATATGCAATGGCAAACCTTCGTGGAGGTGGTGAATATGGTGAGAATTGGTATAGAGCAGGAACTAAACTCAACAAACAAAATGTGTTTGATGATTTTATTGCTGCGGCAGAATATCTCATTAAGGAAAGATACACGTCCCCTAAAAAATTGGCAATTCAAGGTGGCTCCAATGGTGGTTTATTAGTTGGTGCAGTAACCAACCAGCGTCCTGACCTATTCAAAGTGGCAATACCTCAAGTTGGAGTTATGGATATGCTTCGTTTCCACAAATTCACTATTGGTTGGGCTTGGGTTAACGACTATGGTTCCAGCGAAGATTCTATCCAATTCTTAAATCTACAAAGATATTCACCTCTACATACCATTCAATCGGGGGTTAAGTATCCTGCAATTTTAGTAACTACAGCAGATCATGACGATAGAGTAGTGCCAGCCCATTCATTCAAGTATATTGCTACAATGCAAGAAAAAAACAGAAGAGCAAAGAACCCTGCCATTATAAGAATTCAAACCCGTGCAGGACATGGAGCTGGAACGCCCACCTCGTTAATGATTGAGGAATATACAGACATATACTCATTCACATTCTTTAATATGGGAATTGATATAAAGTAATAAAACCAATAAGTAATTTAGATAAGGGCTGAGTATAATCTCAGCCTTTTTTTTATTAACAACAGTAAATTCAACAATCGAAAATTCTAACTTAGCATTCCAAACAGACAAAACGGCAAAATGCAATATCTTGTAATTGAGGGAAATATAGGTGCAGGAAAAACCACCCTGGCTACAATGCTTGCTCAGGACCTGAATGCAAAGCTAATACTAGAGCAGTTTGCGGACAATCCTTTTTTACCCCAATTCTATCAAAACCCCGAAAGGTATAGTTTTCCCTTGGAACTATCGTTTCTTGCCGAACGCTATAAGCAACTAAATGTTGACCTGAGAACAGGTTCTCTGTTTCAAAACATTACCATAGCGGACTATTTCTTCATGAAATCGTTAATTTTTGCCCAAAACACCCTTACCGGCGATGAGCTTCAGCTCTACAAGCAAATCTTTTCAATAATTTACAACACTCTTCCAAAACCCAACCTATACGTTTACCTGCACCTGCCTACCGATAAACTACTGCTGAACATAAAAAAAAGGGGAAGAGACTATGAACAAACTATTTCACCAGAATACCTTAATAATCTTACTCAGGGATATTTCGATTTCTTCAAACAACACCCCGATTATACGTTTTTAGTAATCGACACTAGCAATGTAGATTTTGTTGCAAATGCTGAGGATTATCTGAAAATTAAAGAGGTTATTTTTGACAAAAGCTACAATAAAGGTGTTAATCGTGTTACATTTTAGTATAAAATTCTTATATTAGCTGATGTTTCTTTTCGTTTTTTAGAAAAGAATACTATGTTTGTAAAACTTTAACTAGAGTGATAATTAAACATTTAATCAACTTTAATATGAAAATGAGAACATTCAAATTTGCTGCCATTGCCTTAGCTGCCCTATTTCTTGCGGCTTGCGGTGGTGTAGAGAAAATGAAGGAACTGCCTGCTGGATTTACCCTAAAGGTTAATCCAAATCCTATGGAAGTTCACGGCAATAAGGTAAAAGCTACCATAGAAGGTACTATTCCTGCTAAGTATTTCAACAAAAAAGCTACTGTTGAAATCACCCCTGTGATTGTTTACAAAGGTGGCGAACTTGCATTACCAGTAAAAGTATTACAAGGCGAAGATGTTCAAGCCAACAACCAAGTTATTAACTACGAAGCTGGTGGATCATGGAAACACGATGTTGAGTTTGATTATAAAGATGAGATGTTCCGTTGCGACATGGAACTTCGTTTTGTAATCCTTTACAAAGACAAAAAAGTTCCTTTTGATGCACCTCAAAAAATTGGCATCGGCACCATGGCAACATACAAGTTAGTTGATATGGATCCAAAACCAATTATGCTGAAAGATAAATTTGTTCGTGTTACACCAGAACAAAAAGAAGCTCAAATCAACTTCGTAATCCAGAAATCGGACATTCGTAAATCTGAACTTACTAAGGAAGAACTTAAAGTTCTTAACGATTTCTTAGTTGCAGCCTCTCAAGCCACCAACAAAGAAGTTAAAGAAATTAAAGTTTCTGCTTATGCTTCTCCTGATGGCCCAGAAAAACTAAACGAAAAACTATCGCAAGAGCGTGGTAAGAATACCGACAAATATCTAGCTGATGTTTTCAAGAAAGCAAAGATTAAAGATGCTAAGGCTGCAAAAGTTGAAACTACTTCAGAGGACTGGGATGGTTTCCAAAAAGCAGTTCAGGCTTCAAACATCGAAGATAAGGAATTAATTCTTCGCGTTCTTTCTATGTACTCCGACCCAGTTGTTCGTGAAAAGGAAATTAAAAACTTATCTAAGGTTTATAAAGTTCTTGCAGAAAAGATTCTTCCAGAATTACGCAGATCTAAACTAATTGCCAATGTTGATATTGTTGGAAAATCTGACGATGAGTTAAAGGCCATTGTTGCCAATGCTGAGTATGATAAACTTAACGTTGAAGAAATGCTTTACGCTGCAACTTTAGTTGATGATGTAAACAAAAAAATTGAGGTTTACATGAAGGCTGGCGAAATGTTCAACTGCGCTCGTGGTTACAATAATGCTGCTTTCTTACAAATTAAAAACAACAATGCTGCTGCTGCAAAGGCTGCTCTTGACAAAATTCCCGCAGATCAAAAGATTCCTGCCGTTACAAACAACCGTGGTTGTGTAGCTTTAATGGAAGGAAAATTTGATGAGGCCGAAAAACTATTCACCGAAGCTGCTGATGCTGGTAACGAGGTTAAATACAACCTAGGTATTATTGCTATCCTAAAGAACCAATACCCTGCTGCTGCGGAGTACTTTGCTGGCACCGATTCGTTCAACCAAGGTTTAGCTCTATTACTTAACGGTAAGGTTGACGCTGCTAAGAACACATTTGCAAAAGTTGAAACCGCAAAAGGTTACTATGGTCGTGCAATTGTTGGTGCTCGTATGTCAGAAGAAGCTACTGTACTTGACAATCTACGTACAGCTATTGGAAAAGATGCGAACCTAAAAGATCGTGCTAAGAACGATGTGGAATTCCGCAACTATTTTGAAAACGAAGCTTTCAAAGCTATCTTCCAATAGTTTTGAGATAGAATATAAAATAAAAGACCTGCAGATTTGCAGGTCTTTTATTTTTATCAGCAATATATTCTTATGAATTTAATTTCGAGAAAAAATCCCACAATACAATTCCTGCCGATACCGAAATATTAAAGGAATGCTTTGTTCCAAACTGAGGAATCTCAATACACTCATCAGAAAAACTGACTACCTCCTGCTCTACTCCTCTAAGTTCATTTCCAAATATCAACGCATACTTTACTCCTAACTCAGGTTTATACGTAATTAAGTTCCGGCTATTCTCAGCTTGCTCAATGGATATAATTTTATAGCCCTGCTCCTTGAGTATCTCTAGGGCATGTATGGTTTTATCAAAATATTCCCAACTCACGGTATTTTCGGCACCCAAGGCTGTTCTATGAATTTCCTTATCAGGTGGCGTTCCAGTAATACCACAAAGCATAATCTTTTCCACCAACAAAGCATCGGACGTTCTAAAGACTGAGCCCACGTTATTTAAACTCCTTACATTATCGAGAACCACTACAATGGGAAGTTTCCCTACAGACTTATATTCATCAACGCTCTTCCTATTTAACTCGTCGTTAGCTAATTTTCTATTTTTAATCATAAAGAATAAATTTGAGTGCAAAGGTACTCAATCATTTTTTGTATTTTTAAAAGTCGAAACCCGAAAAGATAATTTCTATGAATCTGCATGAACATCAATCAAAAGAGATTTTGAAAAAATCAGGTGTGCCAATTCCTACTGGAATAGTGGCATACACTCCTGAGGAGGCAGTAAAAGCAGCAAGGCTGATAATGGCAACCACAGGCGCAGACTCCGTTGCAATTAAAGCTCAAATACATGCAGGTGGTAGAGGTAAAGGTGGCGGAGTAAAAATTGCTCATACCATTGAAGAGGTTGAGATGCATTCTAAAAATATCATCGGAATGACGTTAGTTACCCCTCAAACAGGGCCTAGCGGTAAGTTAGTCCGCAAAGTTCTTGTTCAACAGGGCGTTTACTATCCTGGACCATCAGAAATAAAAGAGTTTTATATAAGTATTCTGCTCAACAGAGCAACAGGTCGTAATATTATTGTTTACTCCCCACAAGGCGGAATGGATATTGAGGCCGTTGCTGCCGAAACACCACACCTACTTTTTAAGGAAGAGATAAATCCTGTTGGAATACAAGTATACCAAGCGCGCAAGGTTGCCACAAACCTAGGTTTAACTGGCAAAGCATACTCTCAAATGGTGAAGTTTGTGATGTCAATTTACGATGCTTACATCAAAAACGACCTATCGCTACTGGAGGTTAACCCAGTGCTAAAAACATCGGAGGATGACATCTTTGCTGTTGATGCAAAATGTGCAGTTGACGAGAATGCACTATTCCGTCATCCAGAATTAGCAGAGCTAAGAGATATTCATGAAGAAGACCCTGCTGAGGTTGAAGCGGGGGAAAACAACCTAAATTTTGTTAAACTCGATGGCAACGTGGGATGCATGGTTAATGGCGCAGGCTTAGCAATGGCCACAATGGATATCATTAAACTATCGGGCGGCGACCCTGCAAACTTCCTTGATGTTGGCGGTGGTGCAAATGCAAAAACAGTTGCTGCCGGTTTCAGAATCATCCTTAAAGACCCCAACGTAAAAGCAATCCTTATTAACATATTCGGCGGTATTGTTCGTTGCGACAGGGTTGCGCAAGGAGTTGTGGATGCATACAAGGAAATTGGTAATATCCCAGTTCCTGTAATTGTAAGACTACAAGGAACAAATGCCCTTGAAGGCAAGCAAATTATTGATGAATCGGGCCTGAAAGTTTACAGCGCAATTACATTGCAGGAAGCCGCAGGATTGGTGAAGCAAATGGTTAATTAGCCGTTCAAAGATATTAGATAAAGAAAACCCGAAGCAAATGCTTCGGGTTTTCTTTATTTCTTTGCTGGGCAAGTATTAATTCCGAGTATTGTGTATAGCCCACAGAAACTCATAAATGCTGTGGCAAATGGCACTATGGCTAATAATCCCCACCAACTTTGGTAGTAAATACCTGCGGCGGCAATACCTACGCCGATAACAATTCTAATTACCTTATCGGTTGTTCCTACGTTCTTTTTCATATCTAGATATTTAAATGTTTTTACTATAAACATCTAGTTTGAAATAATGTTCGATATTACCACTTTACAGCCTTGCGCCTTACTGGCATTGTCATACAGCGCGCACCGCCACCACCGCGCGGTAACTCACTACCATCAATGGTTACAACGTACTTTGAGTAGCTGTTCAAATCAACCTTATCGGCCATAACATCTTTTGCACGGATAATCTCAAATCCGTATTTATTCATCTCGCTCATTGTATTGGCGTTACGTGCGTAACCAATTAC
>CAZTVY010000159.1:0-6618 GCA_964617235.1 uncultured Rikenellaceae bacterium
AGATAGCCAAGCGGTTTATGATTATTATATCTCAATAGGGCAGTCAGTCAATGAGGCTTTAAACGCTGCTTCTGCTTGGTGTTATTATAATAACAGTGAAGCAAATGGAGCTGTTTATGGTCGTCAATACAACAACTATGCAGTTGTCAAACTCACTGGCTCACCTATTTGGAGAGCCCCGATGAAAGCCGATTTCGACCAATTATCGACATTTTTAGGTGGTACAAGCGTTGCTGGTGGTAAACTTAAAGCGAGTGGGTTAACTTATTGGAACAGTCCGAATAGTGGGGCGACTAATGAGAGCGGATTTACGGCTTTGGGAGGTGGTAGAAGGACAGAGCTTGGCGTATTTGATGTAATAAATTCAAGGGCTGCTTTTTGGGATACTAATGCTACGACTACGTTATTCCTACAAGAGGAGGCTCGGATTGCGCAGCAATCGGGCTTGGATTTAAGGAGGGGTTATTCTCTCCGCCGTATCCGAAGAGCTCCAGCTGGCGACCTTGTGAGAGAGATTTCTTCGGGAGTGTTTACAACCAATATTACTGGCGGTACATTTAAAGACATTGCTGTACCAAATATGTATAAGATTACTGGCGTTAAAGTCACCTCAGCACAAGCTTTGACTAATTTCACATTAGAAGCGAGAACGGCAGCAGGGGTGTTGGTGCAGAATCTTTTGAGCGGTAAGTCTATCGGGGCTGGTAAGTCTATAATCTTCTCAGTTGTGGCGGATATGGAAGTTATGCTGCAAGATTATATCGCAAGGGCAACGGCTGTCGGTAATGGCGGTGCTGGAATGGAGATTGAATTAATAATAGAAAAAATTAAAGTATAATGATGAATAGAAAGGAAATCGAAAACAAAGAATTTAATGCTATCGAAATACATAAGATGTATGACGATGACAGCCTTTTATGTGATGTTATAACAGAGAGCGAGGGTGTGGAGATAAAGAGAGAGCACAATATCGGGTTTGTAAAAGAGGTTTGGAGCGAGATGTTTGCCTTAACCGAAAACGAAGTTAAAGACTTAAAGGGAATAAGCAATGAGACTAATATTGTGGTTGAGTAAGTTTATAGGGGTGCAGAGCGATAAGGTTCTGCACTTCCTTGTTTGTTTTTTCGTGACATTTATTCTGTCCTTTGTCAATCCGATATTCGGGGCTGTCGTGGCTTTGATTATAGGGTTGTATAAAGAGTTTACAGATAGTCACAAGATAGGTAATTACTGGAGTTGGGGAGATATTTTGGCGGATTGCTTAGGGATAGTGTTTGGCTTCCTTTGTTGGTGGGCTATATAAAAGAAAACTCCCTGCATTTCACAACGGAGAGAGTTTATTGAATTATGACTACAAAATTAATTGCGTTACAAATATAAGAAGAAAAATGAAAAATACAATATTTCTAATATTTTTTTTACTTGCCCTGATGGGGTGTAGTAAAAAGGTACTTGTCGATAAGTCTGTAATAGACACAAAAGATAGCACAAAGGTCGAGATCATCAAGATTAAAAACTTAATCAAAGATGCAGTGGTAACCGATAGCAGCGAGATAGTTATAATTAACTACAACAAGCCCGATAGTGTAGGTAAGCAATCAATTGCTCAGCGAATTGAAGTCAAGAAACGGCAAAAGGCTGTAATTAACGAAAAAAAGGAGGTTGTTTTTAAGGTCGATAGTGTTAAAGTTGTAAAAGTGACTGAAAAAAGGGATATATTTGAGAAGAAAGTATCGGGAATGTGGCAATATCTACCAATTATAGCCCTTGTAATATTGATAATAATTATTAATTTATATGTGAAATGGAGAAAATAGTGGAAACAGCGGGTAAGGCTGTGGTTGATTTGTTCAGCAATATTTGGGCTGTAATTTGTGGCTTTTTTGCGGTGTGCGTTGGGTATTTTGCGCCCGTATTTGACATTGTTTTATTGCTGATATTCTTATTTATTATCGATGTTATCTTAGGCTATTGGGCTGCAAAGAAGTTAAGAGGTGAAAAGTTTTCAAAGACAATTATTTGGAAAACTACGATGCCCCGAATGTTGGTTAGTGTAGTCCTGATTCTTTGCTTTTTTATGTGGGATATGACCTATAAGCAAGATTTTGTGTGTACCTATCGAATCGTTGGCTGGTTTATATCGGGAATAATCATTTATTCGATAGCGCAAAATGGATATTCGGTGACTAAATGGGAGGGCTTCCCGTTATTGGGAATGTTTCTAAGAAAAAAGATAAAAGACAACACTGGAATAGATATCAAAGAAGATGGCAAACTTTAATAAATACATACCTTTGTTAACCGAATTCGAGGGCGGTTATGTTGATGATCCCGATGATTTAGGCGGTGCAACGAATATGGGGATAACTTATCGCACTTTCGTGGATTACCTACACAAAAAGGGGCTATCTGCAAATAAGGATAAGTTTAAATCTATGACAATTGACCTGAGAAATCAAATTATCAAGTCCGAATATTGGGATAAATGTAAAGGCGACGAAATTAAGTCTCAATCTGTGGCGGTCGCAATCGTTGACTGGTTTGTAAATTCGGGCTACAACGCAACTATGGCGGTGCAAAAATTACTGAATCTTAAAAGAGATGGAATAATCGGCAACATAACGCTCTCAGAAATCAATAAGCAAGATGCTAAAAAGTTGTTTGAGGCTATTCAAAAGGAAAGAATCGCTTATATTTACCGAATTGTCGAGCAAAGAGAGGAAAATAGAAAGTTTTTAAACGGCTGGTTGAATCGAATTAATAAGATAAAATTTGCAGATTAAAAAATTAATACTATCTTAGCAATATCTGAAAAGGGCAATCGCCCGAGTTTGGTGTTTCATATTTTTTTGGTTGGTTTGAGCCCTGATTTTATCGGGGCTTTTTTAATTTATTTTTGTTAATTGCAAAAATATTTGTATATTTGTTTCATACACCAATTAAAAATATAGAAGTATGGAAACAAAAGAAAACGAATTTTTCAAAGCGATCGATTTCGAGGCGGTATTTGATGCGTATTTAGAAGAGTGCGAAAAAATAATAGACTGTGTAAGGTCCATAAAAGTAGATGGGGCGGAATATGGGGTGGAGATTATTGGAAATTTACTTACTGGTTTAACTAAGGTAGAGGTATTTACAGAAGAAGATGGCAAGAATATCGACATTGACCACGAAACATTATTAAAATGGGCAGATATTGAGTTAGATAAATACTTTGAACGCAATAAAGATGCGATTATGGCAGTATTTCCTTACCAATTTGAACCCCAGCCGACAGATGGAATAAGAATACTATGAAAAAAACCTACATTAGAAAGAGGTTAGAAAAAAAAGGCTATCGGGTAACAGAACTGCCCGATGGCTCTTTAATTGTTAAAAATCCCCAAAATGTAGGGAAAAAAGTAAAGAACTATAACCAAGCAAAAGAGAGATACCTATGCCCGAAATAGATTCAGAAACCGATCTAAAATGCAAAGTCGGACTAATATATGAACACAGAAAAATAGTCAAAAATTGCCCATTTATCAAAAGGCAAGAGTATATCAAATACATTCAATCCTTTTTAGGCAAAAGCGACCTAAAAGATGAAATTTTAAACCAATTAATAAAAGAAATAAAATGAGCACATTAAGCCAAGAAAACATTGCCCTTTCCGAAGTGGCAAAGAATTTATCAGTAATTTTTATACTTGCTCAGGTCATTGATGATGAGATTCAAGAAGTTGAAAGCAAGTTAAAAAAGTATGGAGCTTATAAACTTCAGATGAAATATCAAGTCAATCAATTGAAAAGCGCAAGTCGGGAGTTGAGGAATAAGTATTATGAAAAGTTAACTCCCGAGGAAATGGAGAACTTTATTGCAGATGTTGATTTGATCGAAATAGGGATAAAACAGATAATCGCTAAGATGAGGGAAATGTAATATAATTTTGCAGAATAAAAATAAATTACTATATTTGTAATATAATTAACCAATAAAAATTATTATGAAAACATTTGATGCAGCAGAAATTTACTCTCTAATCGAGAGCGAGTTTAAAAAATCAATTCTAAGATCAAAAGAAACCGACGACGAGTTAGGTAAATCGATTTACCACCAGTTCGATGCCTTTTTTACAATCAAAGAGGAGTTATATATATGGTTCGAGTATCATTTGGGGTACAAAGGTATCTATTCACTAACCATTACAGATGATGATGAAATCGAGGTAGTGACCGATACTGATCAATTGAAGAATCTTTTAAGCGAATGTATCATTAAAACAATTAATCAATAATATGAAAAAAGACAACGAACAAAAAGCGGTTATAATTGGCGGAGCAATATTTGTGGCTATATGGATAACCTTATTGGCAGCACTTTATTTATTAACACTTAATCAATAATCAAATGAAATACACAAAAACACAACTGCCAACACATTTAGTGGAATTTAAACAAAAAATCGCAACGGAAATCGTAAGGCTTAAAACCGAAAAGGGACTTAAAGATAAGTATTTTGAATTAAACCGAGTTGCCAAGCCCCAACTTAGCGGAATAGTTAATAACAACAAAAACTACACACTTGAAAGCCTATTACTAACAATCGACTTATTAGGCGAAAACCCATCAGAATTTTTTGGTAGATTAAAATAAATTGCCTATATTTGATAAACTTTAAAACCAATTGAAAATATGTCACTAATTAAAAAAGCAGCAGAATTGGATCTGCAAACGAAGATGAAAGTCCTAATTTATGGACAAGCAGGAACTGGAAAATCCACCCTTGCAATTTCAGCCCCTAAACCACTATTGTTTGACTTTGATGGAGGAGTACATAGAATAAACTTCTCTCACCTTTCGGGAGTTGATACGGTCCAAATCACTTCTTATCAAAACTTCTTAGATGTATTAGAGGAGGATTTGAGCGGCTACGAAAGTTTCGTAATTGATACTGGTGGCAAGATGCTTGACTATATGGCTGAGCATATCGTTAAAAAGAATCCTAAAATGGGCAAAAGTAACGGAACGCTTACCTTGCAAGGCTACGGAGAGAGAAAGGCTGAATTTACGGCACTTAATCGCAGATTTGCTATAATGAATAAGCATATTATCTATGTAGCCCATAGAGAAACTCAAACTGATGGAGACGATAAAAGATATGTCCCTTTGTTTGGTGGCTCAAACTATGATAGCCTTGTCACTGAGTTGGACCTTGTAGGATACTTAGAGGCAAACGGAAGAAAGCGTGTTATTACTTTCGACCCAACTTCAAGAAACGATGGCAAAAACACTTGCAACCTACCAGCGACTATTGAGATACCAGTCATCGTAGATGCTGAGGGCAATCCAACTGCTCCAAATAGTTTCTTAGTCGATCAAATTATCAAGCCCTACCAAGCCCGGCTTGAGCAAAGAAAGAAAGATGCTGAAAAGTTTAACCAACTAATGGCAACTATTAGAGAGCAAATCGAATTAATAACCGATGAGCAAAGTGCAAACGATTTTATTAAGCGGATTGATGAGTTTGAGCATATCGGGACGAGTAAGGTGATGGCTGCCAAAATCCTTGTCGAACACACTAAGGGGCTTAAACTTGTATTTAACAAAGAAACTAAAAGTTATGAGAAAGTATAACATATACGCAACGCTTTTAGACACATTTCAGAACTACCTAGATAGCGACAAAATTTATAGTCGCTATTGGGGTAACTCTGAGAATCCGCCACACACTCCAAAGGAGTTTGAACAACTCCAGTATCAAGCGGTCCTTGACAGAATAAACAGAGTACCTTTTGATAGCGATGCCGCAGATAGAGGAACTTGTTTTAACGAGATTATAGACTGCATTATTGAGCGAAGAAAGTCAGATAAAATGGAACTTTTATCGACCGAAACGACAATAAAGGCTAAGTATAAAGAAAAGGAGTTTAGATTTATTCGTAGCCAAATATTAGATGCTGCAAAGGTATATAAAAGTGCCGTTTCTCAGGTATTATGTTCAGGTATATTAAAGTTTGATGACATTGAAATTAATCTTTACGGATATATTGACGAGTTATTTTCCGACAAGGTTGTCGATATTAAAACCACTTCAAGAACTCCACAAGCCTTTGCTTTTCGTGACCACTGGCAACACAGGGTTTACCCTTATTGTTTAAACGAAATGGGGGCGAAAATTGAAACTTTCGAATATCATCACTATGTACTGAACGAGCAGAACAATATCACAGCATTTGTAATAGAGCCATACCCAGTTGATTTAGACAGAACCAAATCTGAACTAATCAATATATGCACATTGTTTACTCAATTCATTGAGTTAAATAGGGAGAAAATAACCGATAAAAAAATCTTTAATCTATGAATTTATTAACCAAACCTTTCGGGCAGAAAATATCAATCTGCGAGGCGGTAAGACGATCGTTTATCGAGATGCCGTCAGAATTCTACGCTACTGACTTTATAAAAGCAGTAAGGCGAAAAATACACAACTATCCATTAGATTCTACTATTCTTAGAGAGTTGAGAAGTATGAGGAATAAAGGGTATAACTGGGAATGTATAGACAGACAAAAAGCGAAATATAAAAAATCAATTTAAAACAATAAACACAATGGGATTAGATTCAACACTATA
>CAZTVY010000160.1:0-6565 GCA_964617235.1 uncultured Rikenellaceae bacterium
GTTGGATGTATTGCTGTTCGTGCAGGGCAGGCTAGGTTGATTGATAATGTTATTTTTAAGTAATTTGTACGAAATAATTCCACAGCAATGTTTATAGAAGTAGTAAAATCAAAAATCCACAGGGTAACGTTAACTGAGGCGAACCTTAACTATATTGGGAGTATCACTATTGATGAGAATTTGATGGATGCCGCTAACCTAATTGAGAACGAGAAGGTTCAAATAGTGAATATTAACAATGGCGAGCGTTTAGAAACATACGTTATTAAAGGTGAGCGCGGTACTGGTCAGATTTGTCTTAACGGACCTGCTGCACGTAAATGCGTTGTTGGCGATGTGGTAATTATTATGTCCTACGCATCGATGGATTTTGAGGAGGCCAAAAAGTTTAAACCTACTGTTGTTTTCCCCGATACTGCCACAAACCGACTTGTATAACCCAACCAAAGGCTACCATTGAAAAAGGCGATAGGCAAATACATCAACTTTACTTTTTTTTTAGCCTTAGCTATTCTTTTGCTCTACTACGCATTCCGAAGCGTAGATTTTAACCATATTGTTAAAGGATTCCAGAGTGTAAATTACTTTTGGATTTTGGTTGCAATAATTGCAGGACTTATTGCTCATGTTTTAAGGGCGATACGCTGGGGAATTCTAATTGAACCCCTTGGCAAAAAAGTTCCTCTTTCCAATTTATTCAGTGCCGTTATGATTGGCTACTTGGCCAATGTGGCTTTTCCCCGTTTTGGAGAGGTTGCTAAGTGTGGCATTGTCCGAAAAACCGATGGAGTAAAATTTGAATCTTTGATTGGTACTGTGGTTGTGGAGCGCGCCATGGATTTATTGATGTTGCTGGTTTCCACCTTTGTTGTTATTGCAATTAAAATTGACCTTTTTGGCGGCTTTATATACAGTAAAATTCTCTTACCAATAAAAAACAAAGCGTTGGAGATTGAGGGCTATCAACTTATAATCATTCTGTTGATTTTATTGGCTTTTGGATTACTGTTTTTATATATTGTGAAAAGCGGTTTGCTTGGGCATAAGCTGAGTGAGAAGATAAAATCGATGTATAGGGGCGTGATTGATGGGCTTAAGTCTATCACAAAGACTCATAAATTGACACAGTTCCTTGTTCTGTCAGTGTTAATCTGGGTGTTTTACTGGATGATGACTTGGATTTTATTTTATTCTACTCCAATAACCGCCAACCTTACCGTGTGGGATGCCCTTTTTGTTATGGCGATAGGTTCTTATGGAATGACTGTTCCTGTTCAAGGAGGTTTTGGCGCATTCCATATTATGACCGCCATAGCACTCGGAATTTTTAGCATTTCCTACGACGATGGGTTGATATTCGCAATAATCTCGCACGAATCACAAACCCTTTTCCTTATAATTGGTGGTTTAGTTGCGTTGTCCTATATCTATATTAAGCAGAGGAAACACCCAAATATCGATACAGAAAAAACTGCTTAGTAGAATTTTCAGAATTAGCTTTTTAATGACTATGTTTGCATTAGTATGCAACATTAATAGACGATGGCCAAAACCAAAAGCGTTTACGTTTGTCAGAATTGCGGAGCTGAAGCTGTAAAGTGGCTTGGCAAGTGCCCTGCTTGCGGCGAATGGAATACATACGTTGAGGAACGCATTGCTAAGGATACATCAAAACGCCCAGGCTTGGTAGATGTTTCGCGTAATGCCACTCCTAAGCCATTGAACGAAATTGAATCGACCAGTGAGCGTAGGATTGATACCCGAATGGGTGAGCTAAACCGTATTCTTGGTGGTGGACTCGTTCCTGGGTCAATTATTCTTCTGGGCGGTGAACCTGGAATTGGTAAATCTACACTAGCCTTGCAAGTTGCATTGGGTTTAGACAACCTAAAGGTGCTTTACATCTCGGGCGAGGAAAGTGCACGTCAGGTTAAGATTCGTGCCGATAGGATAAACCCAAAGAATCAATCCTGCCTAATTCTGAACGAAACCCTGTTGGAGAATATTCTTACACAGGCCGAAAATATTAGACCAGATTTAATTGTAATCGACTCTATTCAAACTTTATATTCCGACTCTATCGAATCATCGCCTGGAAGTGTTTCGCAGGTGAGGGAAACCGCCGCGGCGCTTTTGCGCTATGCTAAAACCGTTGGAACACCAATTGTCCTTATTGGCCATATCACTAAGGATGGAAGCATTGCAGGCCCCAAGGTTTTGGAGCACATTGTTGATGTGGTGTTACAGTTCGAGGGCGACCAGAATTACCTCTACCGAATTCTACGCTCGGGCAAGAATAGGTTTGGTTCTACATCGGAGATTGGAATTTTTGAGATGCAGAACTCAGGTTTAGTTGAGGTTACCAATCCTTCGGAGATATTGCTATCGCATCGCGACGAGATGCTAAGCGGTGTTTGCGTTGCTGCCACCATTGACGGTGCAAGGCCTTTCCTTATTGAGACACAATCATTGGTTAGCTCCGCTGTTTACGGAACACCGCAGCGTGCCACAACTGGGTTTGATGCTCGTAGGTTGAATATGTTACTGGCTGTTTTGGAGCGTAGAGCTGGTTTTAGGCTTTCGCAGAAGGATGTTTTTTTGAATATCGCAGGTGGAATAAAGGTAAGCGACCCAGCCATTGACCTGGCTGTGATTTCAGCAATTCTATCATCAACATTCGATACACCAATTCAGGGTACAACTTGTTTTGCCTCAGAGGTTGGCCTTTCTGGCGAAATTCGCCCAGTAAATAGGCTCGACCAGCGAATTGCCGAAGCAAAGAAATTGGGAATGGATAGAATTTTCGTCTCTAAGTATAACATTAAAGGGATAGATTTGAACGGTGGCGGTATAAAGGTCATCCCAATTGGACGGATTGAGGAGTTGGTAAAGTTATTGTTTGGGAAGAATTAGATTTACTTATGGGAGTTAAAGGAAGTTAGAAGAAGATGAGGAAGTTAAAGGAATGAAAAGTTCCTCCAACTTCAATCTTCATTATATTCATTAAAAAACTATGCGCGATTTTTCCATTTACACAGTTATTGCTCTTAACCTCTTTGTTTTAGTCCGATACTGTTGGTTGCTTTACAGGAAGGAGATTAAACCCGCTTTGGCAATGTGGCTGTTTTTCACAATAGCTGTTACAATGAGCCTAGTAACTTATTTGGCTGATGGGAACCATGGCTTTCTCGATAACATACTTAATACAACCGATTTAATTTATGTTTCGGGTGTGACTTTGGCAATACTTATTTGGGGCGATAAAAGTTCCAAATTTACCAGATTCGATACTGGATGTTTGGTTGCAGTTCTTTTAATTGTCTTTTTCTGGATTATCACTCAAAATCATGTTATTACCAATATCTGTATTCAAGGAATAATGGTAATTTCGTACTTCCCTGTGGTGAAGCGACTTTTAGAGTCAAAGGAAAACACTGAACCTTTTTCTGTGTGGTTTATAATGATGCTTACGCCAGCCATCTCCCTTTTATCGAGCAAAGGTGCTTTAGCCACCGTTTATTCTGTAAGGGCAATTATCTGCGTTGCAATTCTAATGATTCTCATGCTTAGGGTTGATTTGCTGTCGAAGAAACAAGCCAAAAGTTCATCGGTGCAATAGTTATCAACACCCTTACTTTTTCTGCATTAAAAGTTTTAATATTACTGCTAGTTCTGTTTTGATTTTACTGAACGTTGCTTTCTGATGTCTTGTGTCTAATATCTAGCGTCTTAAGTTATGAAAATAGCAGTTATAGGTTTTGGTGCAGCAGCAATTGGCCTGTTGGAGCGAATGAAGGATACCGAACACGAAATTCATGTGTTTGAGAAAAGCCCCGATATATACTCATCAAGTATCTCAGGGATTAGAGCCGACGGCAAGTTATTTGTCTCTACCGAAATGGGCGGTGAAATATTTATAGACCCTATACTGCAACGCAAGCTAGTAGATTTTTACATCAACTTTACTGAACGCAAGCATGTTGAAACAGGCAAATCGTTTAGCTCGCAAACTTATTACAGACAGTTCTACGAAAAAGGCTTTATGCCAATTTCCTCGGAGTTTTACCATATCGGCACAGACCAACTCAAGGAGGTGCTTTTCAATATCTATGCGATGTTTGGGAAATCATCCAACATCCATTTTCACTTCGATGCAGAGATTAAGAGCGTCGAGTCCAACAATGGCGGCATTGTTATAAACGACTCCGATTACTTCGATATGGCAGTAGTTGCAGTTGGACGTAGTGGTCATAAGCTTATCAATAAGCTTATTGGCGAGAATCCAACGTTGGTTCAGAATAATACCAAGGTCGATTTAGGTATTCGCTACGAGGTTCCAAATCATATTGTTGAGGAGCTCAACAAGGAGATGTACGAGTTCAAGGTGAAGTACAAGAGCCGCACGGGCTATATGGTTCGTACCTTTTGCAACAATCCTTCGGGCTTTGTGGTAACAGAGAACTACGGCGATTTTACAACCGTGAACGGCCACGCTAAGATGCGCGAGAAGAGTACCAACACCAATTTTGCAATACTTGCATCGCTAGTGCTTACAGAGCCGTTTAAGGACCCAATTAGCTATGGTTCCTATATTGCAAAACTATCGAATCTGTTGGCTGGTGAGGGTAAAGTGATACTACAAACCTACAGCCACTTTAAGGAATCGAAACGTACAAAAAATTTATATAGAGTTTTGCCAACTCTGGAGCACGACAAATTTATTCTGGGTGATGTAAACCTCGCGTTTCCCCGACGAATAATAGAGAGTATTATCGACTTTATTGAGAATCTTGAAACCGTTATCCCCGGCATTGCCAATAACGATAACTTGGTGTATGCTCCAGAGATTAAATTCTACTCCAACAGGTTGAATAACTTGACTAATTCAAAACTCAAGTTTATTGGCGATTGTTCCGGAGCAACACGTTCAATTATTTATGCAACCGCTCACGGATACCTAATGGGTGAAGCAATTCTGAATAATCAATTTTCAAATACATCGCTTTAATGCTGAGTGTTGAGAATTTAACCGTTGCATTTGGTAGCAATGAGGTGGTAAAAGGTATCAGTTTTCACCTAAACTCTGGTGAAATACTTGGGATTGTTGGTGAGTCGGGCTCTGGAAAATCCATTTCGTCGCTCTGTATAATGGGGCTGTTACCAAATAATGCGGTAGTTAAATCTGGCTCAGTTTTGTTTAAAAAGGACGATGACTACTCGGTTGATTTGGTAAGAATTACCAACGAGGAGCATCGTCAACTAAGGGGGAAAGACATTGCGATGATTTTTCAGGAGCCTCATACCTCGTTGAATCCATCGATGCGATGTGGAAAACAACTGCTGGAAGCCGTTGAGTTAAATTCTGGTTTTAAGGGAAAAGCGGCAGAGAATAGATGTATTGAGTTGCTCTCGGAGATGCAACTCCCCGACCCACAAAAGATTTACAAGAGCTATCCACATCAGCTAAGTGGCGGACAGAAGCAGCGTGTGATGATTGCCATTGCCCTTGCGGGCAATCCAAAGTTGCTTATTGCCGATGAACCCACCACGGCGCTCGATGTAACCGTTCAGAAGAGTATTCTTTCGTTGCTGAAGGATATTCGGAAGCGCTACCAAATGGGAATAATATTTATCTCCCACGATTTAAGCGTAATTGAAGAGGTTGCCGACAAGGTGATTGTGATGAAACTTGGCGAAATTGTTGAAAGCGGAAAGGCTAAGGAGATATTCAATTTGCCAAACCACCCATATACCAAAGCTTTAATCAATTTCAGAAAATCTCTAAACTCTCCAAATAGTTCATTTTCGACAGAACTTGCTAAACCTAAGATTTTTAGTGTAAACAATCTTGAGGTGCTGTATGGCAAGCAAAACAAGTTTTTTAAGCGATTATCGAATCGGTTTATTGCAGTAAACAAGGTAAGTTTCGATTTGCTTGAAGGGGAAACTCTCGGATTGGTTGGCGAGTCCGGTTCTGGGAAAAGCACAATTGGGAGGTCAATACTCAGGTTGATAAAGAAAAACTCGGGCAATATACTCTACAATGGTAAACCCATTGAAAACTTCACAAGGACCGAAATGTTGAATTTTAGACGAGAGGTTCAACTAATTTTTCAAGACCCTTACTCATCGCTTAATCCGCGTTTAACTGTTGGACAAGCCCTTATGGAGCCAATGCTTTACCACGGATTAGTTAATAAAACTGAGGAGGCCAAGCAAATAGTTTTAAATCTTCTTGATAAGGTAAAGTTACCCGAAAGCAGTTTTTATAGGTATCCTCACGAGTTCTCTGGTGGACAGCGTCAGCGTATAGTAATTGCACGTGCGCTAACGCTTCAACCAAAAGTGCTTATTTGCGATGAGATTATCTCGGCACTCGATGTGGCTATACAGGCACAGATTCTAGAATTACTCGATGAGCTAAAAAGGGATTTCAACCTCACATATCTATTCATCTCGCACGATTTGGGCGTTGTGCGCCATATCAGCGATAGAGTAATTGTTCTCCAACACGGTAACATTATAGAATTAGGGCCTGTGAACGAAATATTCGACAGGCCCCAAA
>CAZTVY010000161.1:0-6559 GCA_964617235.1 uncultured Rikenellaceae bacterium
TACTTTGAATTCAGGACTTTTTCTTTGTGCTCCTTTCCCGATTTATCGGGAAAAATTTGGTTTTCCTTTGAGCGCCTTTGTGGTTAACTCTGAATTCATATTAGAAATTGTTTAAAAGTTGCAGTATGAGTGATGTGTTGAAAAAACTAGAGATTCTTGCTGGTGCTGCAAAGTACGATGTGTCCTGTGCATCGAGTGGGAGTAATAGGGGCAATAAGGCCAAGGGGATAGGCAATGCATCGCCTTGGGGAATTTGCCATAGTTTTACTGAGGATGGTCGTTGTGTTTCGCTACTAAAGATAATGCTTACCAACCACTGTATGTACGATTGTGCGTACTGCGTTAATCGCAAGAGTAACGATGTTCCCCGAACGGCATTCACAGTGAACGAGTTGGTTGATTTAACTATTGCCTTTTACCGTAGAAACTATATCGAGGGACTTTTTCTTAGCTCCGGAGTTGTGAAGAGTCCCGACCATACAATGTCGCTAATGACCAGAGTGGCAAAGGAGCTCCGCACTGTACATCGCTACAATGGGTATATTCACTTGAAGAGCATTCCGGGTGCCAGCCCTGAGTTAATCCGCGAAGCGGGACTTTACGCCGACCGCTTAAGCGTAAATATTGAGATTCCCTCCGAGCCTAACCTTAAGATGCTGGCTCCCGAGAAGGATTACAAGAGTATTTTAACCCCGATGAACTCCATTCATCAGGGAATTTTGGTTAGCAAGGAAGATTCGCGCAAATTCCGTTCAGCGCCCAAGTTTGTCCCTGCGGGGCAAAGCACTCAGCTTATTGTTGGTGCTACGCCCGATACTGATAGGCAAATTCTTACGCTTGCATCGGGCCTGTACAATCATCAGAGTTTGAAGCGGGTTTACTATTCGGGTTACATTCCAATCAACAAGTCCGATAGTAGGTTACCAGCACTTACGGCTCCGCCGTTGGTTCGCGAGAACAGGCTTTACCAGTCCGATTGGCTTATGCGTTTCTACTTTTTTAGGGTCGATGAGATTGTGAACGATTCGCACCCGAATCTCGATTTGGATATCGACCCCAAGTTGAGCTACGCCATTCGCAATCCTTGGATGTTCCCTGTGGATATCAATAAAGCACCGTTTGAGTTAATTCTTAGGGTTCCGGGAATTGGCGTAAAATCGGCAAAGTTGATATTGACCTCGCGTAGGTATGGGCGGATAAGCTCCTATCAGCTCCAGAAAATGGGAGTGGTTATGAAACGGGCAAAATACTTTGTTACCTGCAATGAGTTGGCATCGCCAACTATAAACGAGATAAAGCCCGAGAATATGAAGCAGCTTTTTCTACCAAAACCTGAACCTAAAAGGAAGGATAAGTTGGCAGGACAGCTAAGTTTTACATTTCCTGATTAAAACTGGTATGGTTGTTTGGCGCTACGATAAAACCTTTGAGGGGCTGTTAACTCTGGTGTTCGATTGCTACCAGAAGAAAGTTTTTCCTGACAAGATTACTGGGAGTAGAGATGCTCAGTTCACCTTGTTTCAGCCCGACTACGAGGTTCTAACCGACGATACAAAGGGCAAAAGGGTGTGGGATGGGCTGCATAAAAAGATATCGGATAGCAGTTGCCAAATGGTTTACTACGCCTTTCTTTCCGAGGCCGAGGATGTTGAACTTGTGATTTTGAATTTTATTCGCAAGGCATTTGATTCTCCAGTAAGCATTGAGTTGAATTTTGGCGATAAGGACGTTTTGGAACTGCTTAAGCTCGATAGGACAGTTATGCGCGAAGCGGAGAGGATTCGGATGTTTGTACGCTTCCAAAAAACTAAGGACGATATCTACTACGCATCGTTCGACCCAAAGTACAACGTGTTACCGTTGGTAATTAAGCATTTCGAGAGTAGGTTTGCCGACCAGCATTGGATTATCTACGACACTAAGCGAAACTATGGTTTTTACTACGATTTAAAATCGACCTCCGAGTTTACATTTGTTGAGAGCCTGATTGACCCAGCTACAGGGCAAATTGATAAAAGCGTTATGGATAAGGATGAGCAACTTTTTCAGGATATGTGGAAGAGTTACTTTAAATCGATGTGCATTAAGGAGCGCATAAACCCAAGGTTACATATGCAAATGCTACCCAAACGTTTTTGGAAATATCTTATTGAGAAACAGGCGTAGATTTTTTACGAACTTGATTGGTAAATTCTAATTTTAAAATATGGGAATAAGGTTAATTTCTTGTAGTAGAAATTTTTACTAAGGTTTAGGAGAAAATTTGGTTTAATATTTTGTAAGCCTTATTAGAACAGAATCAACATTCACAGGAAAGTTGTGTGTAATTTTATCAAAATAACATTCTGAAATTTTGAATAGATACCAAGAGTTGGTATTTTTGAAGAAAAATTATCGGCTATGGCAAAGAATACATCTATA
Organism: uncultured Rikenellaceae bacterium; assembly: GCA_964617235.1. Lineage (GTDB taxonomy): Bacteria > Bacteroidota > Bacteroidia > Bacteroidales > Tenuifilaceae > SB25. The sequence goes on from CAZTVY010000161.1 coordinate 2,422, forward strand.
CTCCTAGGAGAACATTTTGAGAACTTCGTGAATGAGAAAATCTCCTCAGGAAAGTTTTCGTCTGTTAGTGAGGTGATTAGAACTGCTCTCCGCCTATTGGAAACAGAGGAAAATAGGCACAAAGCCCTGATTAAGGAACTTGAAATTGGTGAAAAGAGTGGATTTGTAAAAGACTTTGACCGAACAGAAAATCTTAAGAATCTTCACGCCAAACACCTAAAGAAATGAAGTTCATAATTAGCGAGAAGGCAAACGAAGATATTGAAAAGATATGGTTGTACACATATGAAAACTGGTCACTGGAACAAGCTGACAGGTACTATAATTTAATCTTGGATGAAATTGAATTTATTGCTGAGAACTTTGAGAGTGGTAAATCAGCTGACTACATAAAAAAAGGATATAGAGCAACTCTAGTAAAATCTCACATCATTTTTTACAAAAAATCAAAACGAAATATTGTTGAAATCATAAGAGTTTTGCACCAGAGAATGGATGTTGAAAACCGAATTGATGAATAAAAAATTACACAACAAGCAGTTGCTTTAACTGGGGCTGATGATACAGATATTTTTAGATTTTTCTACCTTATTAATTGGTTAAGTTTGAATCTAGTAATTACAAACCCAGAGGGTTTGAATATCTATAGAAACGAGTTTGTTTTGAAATTCGACTCCGGCCGGAGTCGAATAATTTCTATTGAGATTTGAAGCCGCTGGCATCATTTAATTTGAGAAATTCACTGTTAATCAGTTTGCCCTAACCATTCCTTTGTGCTGCAGATAACTTAGCACCATTCTTAAATCGCTGTACGAAATATCGTTACCTAGAGCCTCTTTGGCTGGCCCAAGCATTAGGCTATCGGCATTCAAAAAGTAGTTCGATATAAGTTCAATTTTGTGCGAACTAACCAATCGGTTCACATCAATCTCGCCAGTTCTAACGTAATGGGCAATGTGCCCTTCAATTGTGGTAATTGCCATTTGGCGCTCCTTGGCAATCATCTCAAACGACATACCTGCCATAAACATATCGTAGCTGGCTTGCTTGGAATTAGCTTTTTCCTTTTTCGGTTTTTGGACTTCCTCTTCAATTTGAGGTTCGGTTGATATTCCGTTTTCGTTCCTATAGTTCACAATTATCTCAAGTATCTCCTCGCCAAATTGTGCAATTCGTGTTTTTCCAAAACCCTTTACGGATTTAAGCTGTGTAGCAGTGTAGGGCTGATGTTTAACCAACTCCACAAGGGCTTTTTGTGGTAGAATTACGTATGCAGGGACATTCAGCGTGTTGAACTTTTCGGTTCGCCAGGCTTTAAGCCTATCGGCTAACGCTTGATTTTCGGATGGGATTTGTTCAGCCCCTTCCTGCTTCTGTTTCGATGACTTATGCTCAGGCTTTTCTATAGATGCCTTGGCTTTAGTGTTCACATAATCCTTAACATTAAAACCACTTTTACAAACATCTAAGCAGGACAACTTAATCGCTATTTCGTTATGTAGTTTATCCGTTGCGGTGATAATGGTTTTACGCACCGCTTTATTGTCTGTTTCAATCGATATTTTGCCCAAAACATAAGCAAATACCGTATCAATTTTATCGATGTAGTAGGTGCAGGCCTTTCCTATTCTTTCCTGCAGGGCCTCGTTTTTTTCAATATCGATACCTTGCCTTAGTAGTTGATTCAGCTGAACGCTGAATCGGTCGTTTACTTCAACAATTTCCGACTTTAGCAATATCGACATCTGCTCAAGTTGCTCGTGAATATCGCCAAAAACAACGGAGTAGTTCTCCTTTAGGAGTTTAATGCAGTAATTCAATCGGCGTTGAATTGGGCTGAAATCGAAAAGTTCTGCTACTAGTTGCTGCTGGTACTCATTTTTTGCAGCCACAAGCACCTCCTTGGTGGGCGGATTTTGCTCAACGCTACGCGAGAATTCCAGCACAGTGCTATCGTTCTTAATGCATTGGGTTGATAGCGGTGAACTGAGAATCATTCCCTCAATGGTTTTGCAACGGCTAAGCGCAACGTAAACTTGTCCGTGCGCAAAGGCCGAGCTGGCATCAATTATTGCCTTCTCAAAGGTTAAGCCTTGACTTTTATGGATTGTTATTGCCCAGGCCAGCTTTAGTGGGTACTGTATAAATGAACCAATGATAGTTTCGCTTATTGCACTGGTCTCATCATCGATTGAGTACTTGTAGTTTTGCCACTCAACCATTGTAACGGCAATATCATTGGAATCGCCCTCACACTTAACGTGGATGATATCATCATCGATATCGACAATAGTTCCGATTTTGCCGTTATAGTAAAGTTTCTCGAACGATGAGTCGTTTTTTACAAACATTACCTGAGCGCCAATCTTTAGCTGCAATTCGTAATCGGTAGGGTAGGAGTACTCTGGAAATTCACCTTTTACCATAGCCTTGAAGGTGTGTAAGTTACTTTTAAGTCTCTGTAACTTAGAGTCGTTAATCCGATGCGATTGGTGGTTATGGGTTGTAAGGGTGATGTAACCATCGTTATCCTCCTTATTGATATTGGAAATGTAACGCTTGTTGAGGATGCTTAGTGTTTCGGTGTCAATCCTATTGTCGCGCACTTTGTTGAGGATATCAATGAACTCCCTATCGCTTTGGCGGAAAATGTGCTTTAGCTCAATGCTAATGTAGGCTGTTTGCCGAAGCGCTTTGCTGCTGAAAAAGTAAACCGTATCGTAGTAGCGTTTAAGAATTTCCCACTCATCGTCCTTTGCAATTGGAGCTAATTGCTGAATATCGCCTATCATCAGTAGTTGAACACCACCAAATGGCTTGCTGTGGTTGCGATACCTACGAAGCACCTCGTCAATTCCATCGAGCAAATCTGCACGAACCATACTAATCTCATCAATCACAAGTAGGTCGAGGCTTTTGATGATGTTGATTTTCTCTCGGCTAAACTTTTGTACGCCATTCCTCGATGCGGCCTGAGGTTCCTCGTCGAATGGGTTGAATTGACTATTTGATACGGGTATGTGGGGCCCAAAGGGCATTTGAAAGAATGAGTGGATGGTAACACCACCCGCATTAATGGCAGCAACACCGGTTGGTGCAACCACAATCATACGTTTTGGCGAAACCTCCTTGATATGCTTAAGGAAAGTGGTTTTGCCCGTTCCTGCCTTCCCCGTTAAAAAAATATTTTTTCCGGTGTACTGAATAAAATCGAACGCTTGCTTTAGTTGCAGGTTCTCTATATACTCCATTTCTGAATTGCTATTGATAGGAATAAAGGTACAAAAAGTTTCTTTGTTGATATGGAGTAAAAGTTACACTTGAGCAAAACTTTGCTTTACTGTGTGTTTGCGATTAAACCCTTCTCAGAAAGTTATGCGACTAGTTTTATCACCTTATTTTCAGAACAATCGATGCGTTTTCGGGTAAAGCCCTGTATATCATTTTTGCATCGCGTTTCTTTAGCTTAATTCTTATTTCAGGGTGATATTCTGGTTTCTTAAAAGTAAATGCTGCTTTGAACAGTTCATAACCCGATTGTACCCTGTCCCTAAAGTCGAACTTAAACTGCTTTAACCCATCTGCCGACTCGCGGGGATTACTTTCGTAGAAGTAGAGCTGGATTCCTGAACTTGTTTCGAAAATATAGTTAACCGCATCGATATCGGTTGTGTCTGGCACAACATCTGGAGTGTACTCTGAGGTATCCTTTGGGGCAATTTTAACCATTAGAGGCACCTTTGCTATAGTTGATGTATGGCCAGTTACCTGCAATGGGAGCGAAAGCATCCTGTACAGCGCAACCTGGTCAACAGCGTCAACAAAACGGCTTAGTTGGTAGTTCTCAATCTTTGCGGAATGAACCACAACGCCCTTAATCATTAAGTTGGCTGTGCTATCGAGAAAGTTTAGAGTAAGGCTTATGGAGTCCGATTTTGATGCTTCAAACTGAGCATTGATGTATGCATACTCAACTTGTTTTGCAATAATTGAGGAGTCAGATGTGGAAACGAAGCTGAATTCAGCCTTCTCCGCATCGCTTGAGAATTTGCCGTTAAACTCTTCAATCGCTTGGTTTACAGAAAGAATCTCGAATGTTGAAATGAACGAAATAATCAACACAAGCAGTAAAGCCGAA
>CAZTVY010000162.1:0-6556 GCA_964617235.1 uncultured Rikenellaceae bacterium
CGAATTGAGACACGATGTTAAATATTTGTACTTTAAAACTAGATACTATTTAAAAAATAAAGTTGTTAACACTTAAAAAGAATATCATGACAGCTCCTATAAAACATGCACCAAGATGGCTGGTCTTCTTGATTGATTTATTCATTTGTTTCTTTTCAATTTGTTTAGCTTATTTTATTCGCTTTGAGTTTAGATTAGAGACTTTTGTTTTAAATCCTCTAGGGGTTGTTATTATTATTTTAATTTCTATTCGGGCTGTTTCATTCATTATTTTTAGAACATATGCAGGATTAATTAGGTACACAAGTGCAAAGGATTCTATTAGGATTTTTGTGGTTGTTACTTTCGGGAGCGGTATTTTATTCCTAACAAACTTAATCAATTTGCATTATAAGGGTTCTTTTTTAATTCCGAACTCTATACTTGCAATAGATTTCTTTATAACAACTATAACATTAATTGGCTCAAGATTAGTCGTTAAAGCTTTTTATTACAATTTAATACTTAATGATTTAGAACAGGAGGGTGTTGTTATATATGGGGTGGAGCAGTTTGCTTCTATGGTTAAAACTACTCTCGATCAGGATACTGGGACGAATTATAAAGTAATAGCATTCATTGATCCATTCAATAAGAATGAAGGAAAAAAACTGGAAGGAATAGGTATTTACAATGTATCCAAACTTGAACGAATTCTTCAGAAAAATAAAATTTCAAAACTTATTATTGCCCAAAAAAGTATAGATCCTTTAAAAAAGAATAATCTAGTAGAAATTTGCTTTAAATATAATGTAAAAGTTTTAACCGTTCCGGATGTTAATTCTTGGATAAATGGAGTTTTAAGCGTTAATCAAATAAAAAGTATTAAGATTGAGGATTTGTTGGAACGTCAGCCTATTGTTTTGGAGAAGAATAAGATTAAATCTGAAATTAAAGAAAAGGTCGTTCTTATAACTGGAGCTGCGGGATCTATAGGTAGTGAGATCGTTCGTCAGGTGGCTAAGTATCATCCCAAAAAGATTATTCTTTTTGATCAGGCAGAAACCCCTTTGTATGATTTAGAACTAGAACTAAGGGAGACTTTGCAATTTTTTAATTTTGAAATAGTCATCGGAAGTGTTACAAATCCTTATAGGGTTAAGAAGGTTTTTTCGACCTTTAAACCATCTATAGTATTTCATGCGGCAGCTTATAAACATGTGCCAATGATGGAGAATAATCCAACTGAGGCAATATTTAATAATGTTTATGCAACTAAATTAATGGCCAATTTCAGTATTGAGTTCGGTGTCGATAAGTTTTTAATGATCTCAACAGATAAGGCTGTTAATCCTACTAATGTAATGGGGGCAAGTAAACGAATTGCTGAAATTTATATTCAAACTCTAAATAAGGAAAATAAAACTCGTTTTATTACTACTCGCTTTGGGAATGTTTTGGGATCTAACGGTTCTGTAATTCCAAGATTTAAGAAACAGATTGAAAGTGGTGGCCCGGTAACCATAACACATCCTGATATTACCCGTTTTTTTATGACTATTCCCGAAGCATGTCAGTTGGTTCTTGAGGCCACTGCTATGGGAAAGGGCGGAGAAATATTCATATTCGATATGGGTAGATCTGTAAAGATTCTTGATTTGGCTAAGAAAATGATAAAACTATCAGGTTTGACCTTAGGTAAGGATATTCAGATTAATTTTACAGGACTTCGTCCAGGCGAAAAATTGTATGAAGAGTTACTAAATGATAAAGAAAGTACAATTCCTACCCATCATCCTCAAATAATGATTGCTAAAGTATTTGAGTACGGTTCTGATGTCCTTAGTCAGATTGATTATCTTATAGATAACCTTCCCTCACATAATAATTTTAGTTTAGTGAGTTTGATGAAAGATATTGTTCCTGAGTTTGAGAGTAAAAACTCAATATATGAAGAAATTGATAAAAATAGAAATTGAATATCCTTAATTAGAGCCTGTTTAAATTTTCTTTATCATCATCGCAATAGAGGCAATCAGTACATACGCCTCGCTTGATTGCATATTCGCTTCATAGTCCTTGCTGAGCCGTCTGAACCATGTAAACCATGCGATGGAGCGCTCTACAACCCAGCGCTGAGGGATAACCTTGAAGCACGCCTTGTCATTTCTGGTTACCACTTCAAAATCTGCCTTCAGGTGCTTTCGCGCCAGCTTGACCAACCGTTCGCCGGCGTACCCCCGTCCGCGAGAATCTTCCTCAGCCGGGGGAACAGCCCTTTCATCCCTTTGATAACATCCTCGGCGGCAATGCTATCATGCACGTTTGCCCGGGTTACTACCACGCCCATCAGCAACCCCATCGTGTCGACCACGATATGGCGCTTTCGCCCGTTGACCTTCTTGTTGCCGTCAAACCCCTTGTCGGGAATGCCCCACTCGCTGTTCTTCACCGACTGCGAGTCGATGATGCCTAAGCTGGGACATGCCCTGCGGCGGGACTTAACCCGTACCATTCGCCGCAGCCTAGCCTGCACCCGTCTCCAAACGCCCGCTAACATCCACTTGCGAAAGTAGTAGTACACCGTAATCCAGCACCCAAAGCACTTGGGCAGCATCCTCCACTGGCAGCCGCTGCGTACTAGGTAAAGGATGCCATTCAATACTACGCGCAGACAAACTTTTCGTTTACGCTTGTCGTTCAAAATCTTTTCTATACATTGCCATTGGCTATCGGTTAGGTTGGTCGGGTATGATTTCATCGCTTGTTAAATTTGAAGGTTTATGCAAGCTCAGAAATTTTTTCCTAAAAAGCTAATCTTTAGCCACTTTTATGTCGTTGAAAAATTTAAACAGGCTCTTAATCATAATCCTACAATATTAGCTATAATCAGCCTATCAAAAATTCTTTCGCCAAAATACCTCCTGTTGAGCTTGTAAATAAACTCATTGAGGTAGAGTTAGGTATTTACCCTTGATTTTATGGTAGTTACCTAGCAAGTTGTGCTTTGCGTTGCTGATGGTTATGGGAAACTGCCGCAGGGTTTCCTTCGAGAACTGTTCGCTAGACTTCTCTGACACATGTAGTTCCACGTACTTTGAGAAAAAAATATCAATCTAATTTAAGAACGATTTAAATTGTCAAAGTTTTAATTTTCTCCCTTTATCTTTTGCAAAATAGAATATTTGTGTTGCCAAATCAGGGATAAACAAAGACCCAATAATGAGAAGATAGGAACCAAAAATTTTATATAAAATAGCAAGTTATTAGTCCTTGAAAGTTGGGAGAATTCTTGAATAATAGTAATAGGTTCAGGGTTTATTGCCAACTCTTTTTCTAGTGCTAATTTTTTATTAATTAAATCAATTATTTCATTATGGTAAAGTTTGAATTCTTTTTCATTGAATACTAAAATTTGACCATTCCCAGATTTTTGTATTCTGGGTAACTCAAAATATTGTATTTTTTGTAAATTATACAATTTTTCTATTTCGTTACTATATTCTTTAATTAACAGCATTGTTTGCTCTTTTCTAATTTCATTATTATTTAGAATGAAAGGATTTGTATTTACATACTTTTTTATTCCTTCTTTTAAATCTAATAAAACGCTTTGATCATAGACTCCTACTTTTAAATAAAAAATATTGAGAATTCTATTTTGGTTAGTATCTTTAGGGTTATAGGTGTTTTTGTAATCTACAAAATCTACTACACCATCTTTGTTAAGATCAATGCCAAAGTATGCATTTATGGACTTTATTTTTTTTGCTTGAACGATAGAGATACCTAAACTATTGGATACTTCTTCATAATTCTTATTTATAAAGAGATCATTTAAAATATTTAATGAACGGATTATATTGGTATTATCCATTGCATTAGAACGAATAACCATTTCGGAATAATAGTACTGATTAGTGTTTTTAAATAAAACATAACTTAGCAATAGTCCGAGTATAGAAAAAAAGATAATCCATAAAGATTTTCGAATTAAAACTATCAGAAATGATTTTAACATTAATAACATTTTGTTAAATAAATTCTTAAAGCCATTTCCGATCCTATTGAAAATTTCAAAAAGATCAATTTCTTCGGTTGTTTTAGCTTGTTGAACTTTGTTATCCATTTTTTGAGATTTTTATTTTTTTGGAATTAAAGACTTCTATTGAAAAAGGTCGTTAGTTACAACGACCTTTTTTATTATATGCGTTGACAATTTATTCTACAACCATATTGTGGAAAACGTTTGTAACATCCTCGTCCTCCTCAATTTTCTCAATAAGTTTTTCTACCTCGGCTTGCTGTTCTGCTGTTAACTGCTTGGTATCGTTTGGAATACGCTCAAATTGGAAGTTTAGGATGTTCAATCCCTTTTCCTCAAGGAATCGTTGAATTGGGCCAAACTGGGTGAATTCAGCAAAAATCATCATGTTATTTTCCTCGGCAAAAACCTCCTCAACACCAAAGTCTATTAGCTCTAGTTCCAGGTCTTCAAGCGAAATACCATCCTTCATCTCAACACGGAATGAGCACTTGCGCTCAAAAATGAAGTCAAGCATACCAGTTGTGCCTAATGAACCACCGTACTTATTAAAGTAGCTACGAACATTTGCTACTGTTCTTGTAGGGTTATCGGTTGCTGTTTCAACAAGAATAGCAATTCCGTGCGGACCGTAGCCTTCATAAACTACATCTTTGTAATCCTTAGAATCTTTTTCAGTAGCACGCTTAATAGCCCTTTCTACGTTCTCTTTGGGCATATTTTCCGACTTTGCATTCTGAATAAGTAGTCGGAGTTTTGGGTTTGTTTCTGGGTCGGCACCAGCTTTGGCTGCCATGGTAATTTCCTTGCCAAGTCGTGTAAATACTCGGGCCATATTGCCCCAACGTTTCATTTTGCGGGCTTTTCTATATTCAAACGCTCTTCCCATTTTGGTAATGTTTTACATAAATTTAGAGTGCAAACCTACATCTTTTTACAATTTTAAGCAACCAATTATTCAATTGAATTGTTACTGATGTTCATCAATATTAATGTTGATGTGATTTTTTAAACTAATTTTGGGTGCAATTTCACTAATAATTTTTTATATATGGATATTAAACATCAAGGTTTATCGGCCGAACAGGTACTTGAGAATAGACGATTGTATGGCGAAAATATACTAACTCCACCTCCACGTGACCCATGGTGGAAATTATTTCTCGAAAAGTTTAACGACCCAATCATCCGAATACTATCCATTGCAGCATCAATTGCTATTGGTGTAGGTATATTTAATGGGCATTACCTTGAGGGTGTTGGAATTGTACTTGCTATTTTTCTCGCCACCTTTATGTCGTTTATAAACGAGTATAGGGCAGGGAAGGAGTTCGATATACTTAATCAGGTGAACGACGAAATGCCCGTGAAGGTTATTCGCGATGGCAATGTTACCAGTGTTCCCAAACGCGATTTGGTTGTTGGCGATATTGTTATTATCGACAGGGGCGATGAGATTCCTACCGACGGAATTCTTTTGGAATCAGTGGCTTTATCGGTGAATGAATCATCGCTAACAGGTGAGCCAATCGCTCGTAAAAGTCACGATACCTCTAGCGATGATGGTTCACATACATATCCTGTCAATAAGGTTCTTAAGAGCACTGCTGTTGTTGAGGGGCATGGAATTGTTGAAACAACTGCTGTGGGCGATAAAACCGAGATTGGAACCACCGCACGCGAAGCAACAATTCGCATTGATGCTCCAACCCCGTTAACTATTCAACTCCATAAGTTAAGCGACTTTATAAGTTCATCCGCATTTTTGTTAGCTATTCTGATTTTTGCAATACTTGCATTTATTGATATTTCTAGCTCAAGTTTTGCCTTGGATTCTCATCAAAAGTTCGTTTTTGGAGCTATTGTACTTACCATTGTTGGGTTGCTCACTAAGTTTTGGTTACCTTCAATTAATTACCTGCTCAATCAGGCTGGTTTAAAGTTTGCAATACCCGATATTTTCCAGAAAATTAAAGTTAATGCAGTAATAGTATCACTTGCTATTGGTATATTGGTTCTTGCTGTTTCTGCAATTATTGGCTCGTTTTTCGGAGTCGATTTTTTCCTTGCTCAAAATTGGTTTTCAGTTGATGTGCTTAGTAGTTTACTCAACTACTTTATGGTTTCAATGACCTTAATTGTAGTTGCAGTACCAGAGGGTTTGGCAATGAGCGTAACGCTTAGTTTGGCCTACAGTATGCGTAAAATGACAGCGGCAAATAATCTTGTTCGTCGGATGCAGGCAACCGAAACAATGGGTGCGGCAACGGTTATTTGTACCGATAAAACAGGTACGCTTACCCAGAATCAGATGACAGTTCTTGAGTGGCATTTTATTGGCAATGTTGATATTAAAGAAAATTCAATAGAGTCAGATGTGCTAAAGTATTCCATGGCCGTTAACTCCTCGGCTCATCTGGATTTTAGTGATGAAAAAACAAAAACAGTTGGAAATCCGACCGATGCTGCGCTTTTGCTTTGGTTGAATAATAATAGCATTAATTATAGGTCTTTAAGGGAGGATTTTAAGGT
>CAZTVY010000163.1:0-6436 GCA_964617235.1 uncultured Rikenellaceae bacterium
GTTTTAAGAACTACTGCCTTGGAGTAATTCTCAATGGCAATATCTATCAATTTCTCTTCCATAACCTAAGCATTTTGTGGTAAGTTACGGAATTTTGGAAGAAAAGTCAAACAAAAAACCGCCCCAAAAATGGAGCGGTCTAAATAAATATCCTTAAATATTAGTCCTCGTAGTCACCCCATAGTAACCATTCAAAAAATCCCCAAAGCCTGTATTCTAAAGATAATTCTAAAGAATTTAGAGCTACCTGTGTTCCATCAGTGTATTCAAAATACAAATCCCAATTTTGCTGCTCAACATTGTATACATATACAAAATCACCAATCTTAGCATCTCCAGTGGTATATAACGACATTGTTAAATAATCGTTTGGAGTTTGATAAAAGTTCTCGAAAGTACCATTGATTGATTTTAGCTTAAACCTGAACTCAAGTTTTCCAATAGTTTGAGCGGCCTCTATGGTAACATCCTCTGTTTCAGAATCAACCTTAATTTTGGAATACTCTTTATAAACTACCTTATCTAATTTTTTCAAAGTATTGGTATACTTATAAATAAAGTAATCCTGATTAAAAGTCATATACGAAACCAAACTAAATTCAAAATCACCAAATGATGTGATTAAAGTCTGGGTAAATTCGGTAAAACTATACTTTGTTGTTAAAGAAAAAGTAAAAACAGAAACATCATCTACCTCAACCTTGCCTTTAAATGAAAGAACTTCCCCTTCTAAGAGTTTAAAATCAGAATAAGTCAACCTTGCATTATTCGAAGTATTATCATAAGGGTAAGGAAAGTTTAGAATAATTCCATTGCTAGGCGTGGTAGATGATTTTACAAAACTGCCATCGGTATAATCCCAAGTTCCAAATATTTCAGAAACATCATACACATCGTAAAGCGCATAAATAAAACCAAAATCAAAATCGAAATCTCTGGATTTATTATTGGCAGTAAATTTTTCAACAATCCCTTTTAATTCTTTGTTATTATACTTAACAAATTTAGAGGCTTTTACCGGTTGTCCGTAAAATGGTAAATCCAAATCATCAATATAACTCTGAACGTTATACCCTTCATTTTCCCCAATTTCTCCCGAAATAGCAACAAACTGATCATCTGATTCAGATAAAGCAACATCAGCCTCCTCTTTGTTAAGTGGAGCTGGAGCATCATCATCCTTCTGGCAGGCATTAAATCCAATTAATCCAACAAATAGGATTAAAATAAAAAGTAAGGACTTTGTTTTCATAGAATTTTAGTTTTAGTTTAACATTAAGATTAATAAGTAAAGTTAAAAACAAAATATATGCCAACCCAAAAATCTTGTCAACACAAAGTTCAAGTTAATCAAAAAAATAAATATTCGAAAACAAAAATGATTTTCTAAATTTGTCAAAATTGAAAAACATTTTAAACAAAACTAAGATGCAGAAATTCTATACGCTTACTCTAATTGCATTAGCATTAGCATCATCAACTATCGACATATTAGCCTGTACTAATTACCTAGTAACAAAAGGTGCTAGCACAGATGGTTCAACCATGATTAGCTATGCTGCCGACTCCCATATTCGTTACGGAGAACTATACTTTAAACCAAGAGGAACTTGGCCTGCAGGCTCAATGGTAACGCTATACGATAGAGGGACCAACAAACCTTTAGGACAAATACCACAACCTGCTGAAACCTATCAAGTAATAGGTTTTATGAATGAATACCAAGTTGCCATTGGTGAAACTACATTCGATGGAATTGAAGAAATGGTAGATTCTACAGGTATTGTGGATTATGGTAGCCTAATGTTCCTTGCTTTGCAACGTTCCAAAACTGCCCGCGAAGCCATTAAAGTAATTGCCGAACTGGTTGAGCAGTATGGTTATGCAAGTACTGGCGAATCGTTCTCAATTGGTGACCCAAATGAGGTTTGGATTATGGAAATAATTGGTAAACGTACAAATTTAAAGTATGACAAAAAAAGTAAACAAAATATCAATATAGATAAAGGTGCTGTTTGGGTGGCTGTTAGAATTCCCGATGGATACGTTTCTTCGCATGCAAATCAGGCCAGAATACAAACATTTCCCTTGGAGAACCTAAAAACATCAATCACAAATAAGAACTTTCACCTTATCAACAATCCAGAAGTTGAAGTGATATACTCACACGATGTTATTAGCTACGCTAAAAATCATAAATACTACGATGGAGAGGATAAAGATTTTAGCTTCAGTGATGTTTATAATCCTATTACATTCGATGGTGCTCGATTCTGCGATGCAAGGGTTTGGGCATTTTTCAACCATGTAAACGATGATATGGGCAAGTACTGGGATTACGCTAAAGGTGAAAATCTGAAAAACAGAATGCCTCTTTTTATTAAACCAAACAGAAAGTTGACTCCACAAGATTTACAATCGTTTAAGCGCGATCACCTTGAAGGAACCGAACTTGATATGAGCAAAGATGCGGGTGCTGGACCACACAAACTTCCGTATCGCTGGCGACCATTAAACTATAAAGTTGATGGAAAAACCTACTTTCATGAAAGGGTTACAGCCACTCAACAAACAGGCTTCTCATTTATTGCACAAATGAGAAGTTGTTTACCTAATCCAATTGGTGGAATATTCTGGTTTGGCGTTGACGATGCCGCCTCTACAGTTTATGTTCCTATATACTGTGGAATATCTAAAGTACCAGAGAGCTATGCCGAGGGAAATGGCGATATGCTTAAGTACTCACCAACTTCGGCCTTCTGGATTTTTAGCCGTGTAGCTCACTTCGCTTACTATAGGTACGATATAATAATGCAAGATATTCAACAAGTTCAAAAGGAGCTCGAAACAAAGTTTGCATTATACACCCCAGCTATAGATGCAGCTGCATTAAAATTATGGGAAACAAACCAGAATTTAGCAGTTCAGTTCCTAACCGACTACTCTGTAAATACAGCTAATGCTACTGTAAGACGATGGGAAGAACTTAGTAACTGGCTCCTAGTAAAATATATCGATGGCAATGTAAAAAAAGAAAAGAATGGGGAGTTTATTCGCAACCCTTGGGGCTACCCTGTCAGTCCATCACAACCAGGCTATAACGAAGAATTTCTCAAAACCATAATAAATGAAACTGGAGATAAATTTGTTGAGCCCAAAAAATAACCTAATACTATAACCTAAATTAAACTATATGAAAAAAATTTATGCAATTATCTCACTCTTACTATTAGCACTTTATGCTAGTGCTAATCCTGTAAGTAAAGAATTGGCAAAAAAAGTTGCTATCAACTTTTTCAGTGCAAAGAAAAGTTCAGCTATTGATACTTTTCAGGTAACAAATATCTATACTCATTTTGAAGAATCGAAAGAGGCATTTTACATTTTTTCATTTCCAAAAGGAGGTTTTGTTATTGTATCGGCTGATGATGAGGCAAATCCAATTATTGGATACTCCTTAACAAGCCCTGCAACAAATAAAATTGATAATCCTGTTATTATCTCAAGATTTGATAGATATGCTAAACAAATTAACTATGCCGCTAAAGCAAAACTAAATAAAAGCGATGTTAAAGCTGAGTGGAAACAAATACTTGAAGGTAGCGTTTCGAAAGGCATAAAAGGAGCAGGTCCCCTACTCCAAACAACATGGGATCAAAGCCCATACTACAATCAACTATGCCCTACAGGAACTCCCACAGGTTGTGTTGCAACTGCAATGTCGCAAATAATGCGATACCATAACTGGCCTGCTACCGGAAATGGTTGGCACAAGTACGTCCATGCAACCTATGGTTCACTATTTGCAAACTTCCAAGGCACAGATTACGATTGGGCAAATATGCCAACCTCTCTAAGTTCAGGAAACACAATTGCTGAAAAAATTGCAGTTGCAGAATTATGCTATCATGCCGGTGTTTCTGTAAATATGAACTATGCAACAAATGGTTCTGGAGCATATAGCCCAGATGTATTATATGCACTCACTTCATATTTCAAGTATGATCCTACCACAATTAATATTTATACCTTCAACGTTGCCCAGCAAACAGACTGGATTAATCGGGTGAAAGCTGAAATTGATGCAGGAAGGCCAGTTTACTACTCAGGAAGTAGCCAGGCAGATGGAGGACATGCATGGGTATGCGACGGCTACGATGGTTCTACGGATAAACTTCATATAAATTGGGGCTGGGGAGGTTATTTTAATGGTTACTTTGCAGCAAATGCAATGAACCCTGACACATACAGTTTTAGCGAACAAAACTCCATGATTACTGGTATTAAACCAGGTATTTCAACCCAAAAAATGCAATTTATTTTGCAAGCAAGCGCCTTTAATACAGCATCTAGAGGTATTCAGTATATATCGGCAGTGAGCAACAGAACCGCATGGGCTGTTGCTTATGATGGTTCAGGAAGCAATGCAAAGGTTAAAGATTTCACAAAAACTAACGATGGTGGTCTTACTTGGGTATCTGGAACAATAAACACCTCAAGCACAACAAACTACACAGCAGCAATGATTTCTGCCGTTAATGAAAACACCGCTTGGGTTCCACTTTTTGGACCTTCGGGCGGAGGAATGATTGTAAAAACTACTGATGGTGGTAAAAACTGGGTAAAGCAAGCCTCTGCAGCCTTTGCGGCTCCAGATGGATTTCCTAATGTAATCCATTTTTGGGATGCAAATAATGGTTTTTGTATGGGCGACCCCAACGGTGGCTATTTTGAAATTTATACTACTACAAATGGTGGAAATGCATGGAATAGAGTATCATCCTCCAATATCCCCGCAAACCTTAGCGGTGAGTATGGCGTTGTTGGGCTCTATGATGTTTTTGGAGACATTGCATGGTTTACAACTAATAAAGGAAGATTGTTTAAATCTATCAACAAAGGAGCTTCATGGCAAGTTTTCCAAACTCCATACGATTCTCAATTCGAAATTGCCTTTAAAGATGAGAATATAGGTGTTGCTATGGGTAAGATAAGTGATGTAGTAAAATACTACAGAACAACTAATGGTGGTGAAAATTGGAGCGAGATTACACCAACTGGAAACTTCTATACTGCTGACTTTACTTATATTCCAAATACAGATACATTAATATCTGCAGGGGTTGCAAGTCCTAATATTGGATTGTCTTTTAGTACAGACAATGGTACGACATTCCAAGAATATGCTGATTTTTATAAAAACTATCAATTTACTTCACTCGGAGCCTCTCCTGCAGGAACTGTTTGGGCTGGAAGTTTCAATTCTAGCAAATACTATGGAGGCATGTGGAAAAAAGGAGAATCGTTGCCTTCGGCCAACTTCACAATCAACAAAACATCTGTTCCACGAAATGATTCTACAGTGATAATTACAGATGCAAGCTATGGAAACATAGATTCATGGGAATGGAACTTTGGCGCAGATGCATCTCCTGCTACACTATCGGAAAAGGGTCCTTATAAAATAAAGTATACTTCAGTAGGGGACAAAAATATCACCTTAACAATAACAAAAGCTTCTGATATACAAGTTTTCGTTAAGGAGAAGGCAATAAATGTTACCTGGGCCACCAGTGTCGACACCGAAACCAACAACACAGCTCATTATCTTTATCCAAATCCGGCCAATTCAGAATTATACGTTAAAATTAAAGGTTTTGAGAAGGGAAATATTCAAGTCTATAGTATATCCGGTGCTTTAATGTGGCAATCGGATGGTATTACCGATGATAATAGAATAAACATTAGTAACCTTGCCTCTGGAATTTACATTGTTAAAATAAAGGATTCCAAAGGTTCAATTAGTTCAAGGAAATTAACTATTTCAAGGTAATTAGATTTACGAAACACAAAAAGGGGGCTAAAGCCCCCTTTTTGTGTTTCGTAAATGACTCTCTCTATAGATCTATTTCGTTAGAACTTCTTTTTTCAATCACAACACCAGCAATTGAAACCTTAACTACTTTATTGTTAACTGCATTAGATTCTATAGTTATAGTTCTGTTTATACGTTGAGGTCTTGGTTCGGTTCTAAATTCAACATAAATTAAGGCGTCCTTACCTGGCAGAATAGGTGCTTTGGGCCAAGATTTAATATTTGTTCCACAGCAACCCGTAACATTCTTTAATATTAAAGGCCTATTACCCTTGTTGGATACTTTAAATTGAATTCTTCCATGCTCATCAGTTAAATCATTCACAAATATTTCGCCTAAACTAATTGTATCAGTAACCGAAATTAAAGGACCATCCATTTTTGCAGGACTTTTACCTTCCTAAGCAATAGATAGTATTGGAAAACAGAGTACTAAAAGAAAAAGATATACAGATTTCATAACTATTATTTTTAAAATATTATCGCTAAAATAATGCCATAAAATGATTCACTACATCAATTTGAACAAATTTTACTATAATTTGAAAAATTTAAACTATA
>CAZTVY010000164.1:0-6376 GCA_964617235.1 uncultured Rikenellaceae bacterium
GAGCAATATAAAGTTACAATATCCCTGACAGGGTTTTGAACCCTGTCAGGGATTCCATTTATATATACGTTTTTGGATAAAAACGAAAAACATACACATCAAACAAAAATCTTTAAAAGGAATTGATACTTTTGTTTATTAAAACATTTTGCGATGAAAAGATTAATCCCAATTATTCTTGTAAGCCTTACTGCCTGTCAAAGCAACATCGACAAATCATTAAAATCGGTAAGTAACGAAGATTTAGCAAAGGATATAGCCACCATATCGGCCGACAGTATGCTAGGCCGAGCCCCATTTACCATTGGAGAGGAACGGGCTGTTGCCTACCTAGAAAAAAGGATGGCTGAATTGGGCTTAGAACCAGTGTTCGAAAACTCTTACATTCAGAATGTCCCAATGGTTTCCATCATCTCAAAAGTACCTGAAGTTATAAATTTATCAATTTCGAATAAACCATTTGAACTAAAGGCCGATGACGACTACTGCGCCTGGAGTCCAACTACTTCTCCATCTATCAAAATCAACAAGGCTGACCTAATTTTTGCTGGCTTTGGAATAAATGCACCCGAATATGATTGGAACGATTTCAATGGTATCGATGTAAAAGGCAAAATAATTGTTGTTCTGGTGAACGACCCCGGTTTCTACACTGGCGATACTGCCCTTTTCAAAGGAAACACGATGACCTACTATGGCCGCTGGCGGTATAAATTCGAAGAGGCAGAACGTCAAGGCGCTATTGGCTGCCTAATTGTTCACGAAGATGCTCCTGCTGGATACCCTTGGGATGTTGCAGGAAGCAAAAACAACACACCTCAACTTTACCTTGATACTCCAGACCTTGAAAACAAACAATGCCTTGTTAATGGTTGGATAACTCACAATGCTGCAATCAACCTATTTAAATCCTGCGGATTAGATTACGAAGCATCGAAAAGACAAGCAACCCAACGAGGTTTCCAATCGTTCAATATGAATGCCACGTTGAGTATGAATATTGAGAATAGCCACACCAAATCGGTATCGAAAAATGTTGCTGGAATAATTAAGGGTAGCGAAAAGCCCGATGAGGTTATTGTTTACTCGGCGCATTGGGACCATCTGGGAGTTGGTCGTGTGGTAAATGGCGACTCAATTTATAACGGAGCATCGGACAATGCCGCGGCAATTGCTTGGATGTTCTCCATTGCAAAAGCGTTCAAAAGCACTGGTGTAGCACCAAAGCGCAGCGTTCTGTTCTTCTCACCTACAGCAGAAGAATCGGGGCTTTACGGCTCGGCATTCTTTGTGGCAAATCCACCTATCAACATAAATAAGACTATTGCCTGCATCAACAACGATGTGATTCTATTCCTAGGCAAATTCAAAGATGTTACTGTTACTGGACTTGGGCACTCATCGCTCGACGAACTGCTTGCTGAAGAAGCATCAATGTTTGGCCGTTACATTGCACCAGACCCAAACCCTGAGAATGGAATGTTTTTCCGTTCGGACCAACTCCCTTTCCTAAAGGCAGGCGTTCCATCAATATTTGCCAAAGGATATTCGCACCAGGAAGAATTAGGAAAGGATAAAACGCAGGAATTAATCAACTCATACTGGAAAAACATTTACCACAAGCCCCAGGATGAATTCGTTCCAGAGCGTGACAATTTGGATGGATTAGCAGAGGATGTCAAACTATTTTTCTGCTTTGGAAATAGGTTGGCCAACGAGGGCATATATCCAACGTGGAAAAAGAACTCTGAGTTTTATAAGGAGAAGTAATACTAGATAATAAAATCAACCGTTACAATGATTATAAAAAAAGAATTGGAGGAAGTTAGAAGAAGTTAGAGGAATAGATTTTAAACATTCCTTTAACTTCTTCTAAATTCGTTTAACTCCCTCTTATTCCTTAAAACATAACCAATGAACCAAACACTATCAATTATTATTCCTGCCTATAACGAGGAGAAAACTATTACCAAGATTCTCGAAAGAGTTTTAGCCGTTAATATAGACGGAATTGATAAAGAACTTGTTATTGTTAACGACTGCTCAAAGGATAAAACTAAGGATGTACTGGAAAATTTCATCGCTCAAAATCAAAATCACAATATCAAACTATTCAGTCATCCAGTAAACCAAGGCAAAGGAGCTGCACTACACACTGGAATAAAGGAAGCAACAGGTGATTATATCATTATCCAAGATGCAGACCTAGAGTACGACCCCCGCGAATACAAGGATTTACTTCGCCCCATTCTCGAAGGAAATGCCGATGTTGTATATGGTTCGCGCTTTATGGGTGGAAACCCACACCGAATCCTATTCTTCTGGCACTCAATTGGCAACAAGTTTCTGACCTTTGTTTCCAACATGTTCACCAACCTCAACCTAACCGATATGGAAACCTGCTACAAGCTGTTCCGTGCCGATATTATTAAAGGGTTAAAGTTGAATGAAAAACGGTTTGGCTTTGAGCCAGAGGTTACAGCAAAGGTGTCGAGAGTTCCTAATGTGAGAATATATGAGGTTGGGATATCGTACTATGGAAGAACCTATGCCGAAGGCAAAAAAATAAACTGGAAGGATGGATTCCGTGCGCTTTGGTGTATATTGAAGTATAATCTTTTATCAAAATGAAACGAATAACACAGCAAAAGTTCGAACAATTGCTTTTTTTCTCTCTGGTTTTAATTAGCATTGTTCCAGTACTAGTTTTCAAACATTTCCCCACGCTAGATGGCCCTGCCCACCTTTACAACTCGAACCTACTTGGGCACTTAATAACTGGCGACAGTTTTTTGAAGCAATATTTCACTTTAAATAGTTTATCAACACCAAATTGGCTTGGTCATATTTTGATTCTTGGATTTCAAAGAGTTTTTGGAGCAATTGTAGCAGAGAAAATGATTGTAATAACATGCATTGCAGGATTAGCCTATTCCTACCGTTTTTTAATATCAACATTAAATAAGAATCACCTACAGTCGACTTTTATCATACTTCCTTTCACTTATAGTTTTTTTCTTTTCTTGGGTTTTTTCAATTTCATATTAAGCACCATATTTCTACTTATTACACTCAGCCTATTTATTAAATTGATAAATAGCTATAACCCTTTTCTACATATTCTAGCAGCATTAAGTCTTCTACTAACATACTTTTCTCACCCATTCGGTTTTTTCGCATTTGTACTCCTAGTTGGAATTTTTGGCATAAATATTTTAATAAAAGAAATTCCTAAAAAAAACTCTTCAAAAATCGTTTCTCTAGGCACCATAATCATTTCTCTTGTTACAATTCCTAGTATCCTATACGTAATCTATGCGGGGAAAGGAATAGTAGCTCTTTCCAATGAAAGAGTTCCTATTCTCGAATTAATTAGATGGCTATACAAACTTAGGTCACTAATAGTTTTCAACTTTGGAAGAGAGCAAATATATACTATCTCAATATTTGCTTCAATTATAATATTATCATTGCTAATAATCTTTAAGAAGTTTGTACACAAAAACCCAAACAATAGTTATCCAAAAAATTACATATGGTTAATTTCTGGCATAGTACTACTTCTATTATACTTTACCTTGCCAAATCAGATAAACTCAGGTGGTTATGTCTCAGATAGGTTAAACTACCTATTCTTTATCTTTATTCTAATTTGGATTTCAACTTTTAATTGGGATAAAAGAATAATCGCCACCTTTTGCACTGTTGCAATTATTTGTCATTTGGGACTTCTGAACTATTACGCTAAGCAAATTTATTATCTAAACAAACCCGCTGATATCATTCATTCTCTAGCACAGAAAATAAAACCAAATAGTGTTATTCTACCCATTGGAACTCATCCCAACTGGATGTTAGGTCACATATCAAACTACATTGGAGCAGACAAAAAAGTGGTAATACTAGAGAACTACGAAGCGTATACTGGTTATTTTCCAATTTTATGGAATTGGAAAAGCATTCCAAATATAACATTGGGAAACACGAATCTTAATGACGTTTGTTTAAGTTCATTTGAAACAGAGTTCAATAAAACGTTCTTCAGAAAAATAGACTATATTGTTCTTACCAAAAACCCAAACGCTCAAGACATATGTAATGTAAAGGTTGACAGCATCATAAACTGCTCATACAAGAAGATTTACACATCTGAAGACAATGCGTTTGAATTATTTGAACTAATAAACAATGATCTGCCTTAATGGCAAAACATATCAACTTGTATTCAAGAACATTCATCCATATTTTAAAGATGGTGCTCAGCAGATGAAAATTATTTAGTATAATTGTCGGGTTAATAACCTTATAAACACACAGCTCAACTCAACATCAAATATTGAAACCATGAACTTATCTAGCACTCTAAGGCGTATTGATGATTTCTTCACCGAGAGAAGATTGCTGTACACATTGCTTAGCATAATACTAGTTATACTTATCGCAATTTTAGTTATTTCGGAAGGATTCTCTGGTGCAACGGAGAGCTTGATAAACTACAAATTCTCCCGTTGGGCATTTAGCAATCCTGAATTCTTCTTGAACAACATATCGAAACCTTTATTTACAATTTTAAGTTCGCCTTTTGCCTTATTAGGATTTAAAAGTTTTCAACTTTTTAATATCCTTGTAGGAATGGCCACTGGCTATATATCCTACCTAGTTGCAAAAGAACTAAAAATTAAAAGCCCCATCCTTGCAATTGTAATTTGCTGCTTTACCCCAATATTCATGGTAAACTTGTTTTCGGGGATGACAGAAATTCTTTTTGCTTTCACCGCTATTTTAGCCACGTATTTTCTCGTTAAAGAAAAATATATTTTAGGCGCCATTATTGTTTCCTTTCTACCAATTATCAAAACAGAGGGATTTTTGCTTATCTTAATTTACATATACTACTTTGTACATAAAAAGCATTACAAGGAAATACTCTACACTTTAACAGCATTTATATTCTTTAGCGTTGTGGGGGCAATTTCTGGCAAGAATTTTTTCTGGTTATTCGCAGATTTATCAAAACTACTGGAATTTAACCCAAATACTCAAGGTAGTCTATTCCAGTTCGTGACAAGGAGTCCAGGTTTCTTCGGAATCCCCAATGAAATTTTCTTCGTAACAGGATTGATTGCGGGATTATCGTTATACTTAAGGCAAAAAAGAGCGTATTCAAAGGAATTCCTTTTAATTGTATTACCTTTTCTTGTATATTTCATGGGTCACTCATTGTCTTTTTGGACAGGCATAGGAGGCTCTGATGGCAGCAGTAAATACATGGCAGCAATTGTTCCTTTTATGGCAATAATGGCAACTAGGGGTTTATACATCTTCGCAAAAATGTTTCTAATAATTTTTAAACTAGAATGGATTAGAGTTGCTGCGCTGGTGATTGGATTTGCATCGATTATTCATATCCCTTTTGCTATCAAAAACTATCCGATAAACCTCGACTCCGAGTCGTTTGCAATTAACGCCACTTCGTATTGGGTAAAAACAAAAGTTACAAATGAGTCAAATATATACTATAACCATCCGTCGTTCCCTTTCTTTTTGGATTCAAAATTTAATGATTCAAGAATTCAAAATATCGAGGGGAACTCTTTATTGGCTATGAAAGTAGGCGATTTATTCCTTTACGATGAGCATTACTCTAAAACATCAGGCATTGAAATCAATGCCCTAATCAACAATCCAGAATTTGAACTATTGCGAATTTTTGATCCAGAAATACCTTTCTCAGTTAAAGAAACTCCATTTAAAATTGGAGTATTTCGCAAAGTAGAAAGCAATCCCCAAGTGGTGGAAAACAACAAAAAAGTTATTTCTGACAAAGATAGAGTTTACATAGAAGTCATCAATTTTGATTTCGACAATACTATTTACGAGAAAGACTCTGAATTTATTGGTTTTTCCAAGATTAACCCCAGCAATTACCTCAGAGTAAAACGATCACAAAAATACTATTTGAATTCCACGTTTGCTATCAACAATAATGCTCAACTTGATTTCTTTGAATTACTGGTTGAAATGAAATTTTTCGCAAAAACTCCAGAGGACAAATTAAAGTTCGTAGTTAATGTATTTGATGGAAAGAAAAGACTGGAACATAAAAGAATTGACATTGGTACACCATTCAATAGCAATCCAGAAGAATGGTCAAATTTAAGATTCAAAGTATTATTGCCATCTATTTATAAAACTGAGAATATAAAAATTCAAACCTACATCTGGAATAAGAAGAATGGCGAGTACTTGATTGATGATTATAAAATTAGCTATAGAATAAAAAAAGGGGATTAAATCCCCTTTTTTACTTCAACCATTTATCAAGCCATCCCTTAAACTCTCTCTGCCAAAGAATTCCATTTTGGGGTTTTAACAC
>CAZTVY010000165.1:0-6328 GCA_964617235.1 uncultured Rikenellaceae bacterium
GCAACAGGTAATTTGGTTGATGTGGTTAACTCAGAGGAGAAAGTGTTGGCGTTTGTTAATTACCAGTCCTACACCGACGATAAATTGGGTGTTGTAGCAAACTCCTCAGGTGTCTTTGCTCATCTAATTGCAGTTATAAATTCTGGCGATGGACGGGTTGAGAAACTAATCCCAATAAAATCAGTTAACTCATACTCAATCTCTAAAGTCTTTAGCATATCGAGCAACGAAATAAACCTGATTGGGCAAAGTGCATCGGGCGAAAAGTTGGTTTACTTGGTAGTTGATAATAAAGGTGCCGTTATTTACTCAAACTTTTAGGTTTCACTCAATGAAACGCTGGTCAACAAGCAATGGAATCAGTATTTACAGGGTATTATTTGGTAGGTGTAACTGCTACCTCATTCCATTGAAAAGCACTCTTATTCTTGTTGATACAGGGAAAAGACTTGGGTATCGTAGGCTATTAAGAAGAATTGCAAAAGTATCGAACTCGTTGCAGGCAGACGGGTACTTAATTTTAACCCATACCCATTTTGACCATTGTCAGAATGCCGAGCGATTATCGGAGGAGCAGGGGTATAGGATAATTCTAGGAAATGCCGAGGAAGAATTTGCCCTGCGTGGTTTTTCCCCAGCACCCAAAGGTACAAACCGATTTTCACGGGTTATCTCTTTTTTAGGAAATCGTTGCTTTAGGTATAAGTTAAAGTTCAAGCACTTCCGTCCAGAGTTGCTTGTGCCCGACGAAATGGTCTTGAATGTAGAGGATGCCAATATTCGGGTTATCTCAACACCAGGACATTCAATAGGCTCAATTAGCGTTATTGTGGACAATGAAATTGCAATTGTAGGCGATGCCCTTTTTGGAATCTTTAGCAACTCAGTATTTCCGCCTTTTGCCGACGATGTAAAAACCCTAATGGCCAGTTGGGCAAAGTTGCTAAAAACGAACTGCACCCTATTCCTTCCTGCGCATGGCCGACCAATAACACGTGAACTATTGGAGTGTGAGTATAATAAAATGCACTCTTTGTAGTTCTTGATATGTTATGTCCTAATTATGTTGTAACTTCCCTCATATTTTTATTTGAATGATAATATTAAGGAATCGGAAATATCTGTTGTTCCTGTGTGTTTTAGGGCTTTTCTTTGTAAACTGCACAAGGAATATTGAACCTATGCCCAGTGGGGTTACCGTGAACCCATCGTATTCTTTCCCCGTTGGGATAACAGAAGTAAAGTCCACAACCAATTTTTTTACACTCGGATTACCTACAATCAATTTAACCGAGGATGTTCCCGATTGGGCAAAGTACGAATTTGCTTTCTATGCCGATACTATTGCCTTTAATATTCAGGAGATATATAGCCAAGCCGAGATGGTAGAGTATTTTATGATTCGCACTAATGTGTGGAACAGTTATCCAATGCGATGCTTTGCCCAAATTTATTTTTTAGATGCTGGATATAATATTGTTGACTCGCTATATAACCCAAGAGCAGAAATTCCCGCCGCGACAGTTTTTGATGGTGTAGTTTCCAACAGGTTTGAGTCTTTTAGGGTTGACCTTACTAGGGAGCGGATAGATTTATTGGCCAACAGCCAATATGTTGTTATTTACAGCGGATTGGAAATTACCGAGGATGCCATTACACAAGAGAATGCAAATTACTTTAACCTCTATGGACTGAAGATTCAAGTAGCGGCAAGGGTCGATTTTGTCTATTCAAGCAATTAGTTTTATGCGCATGTTTAGGGTTGCAGTTTTAGGTTTTATAATGGTTATCACGCATAATGCGTTGGTGGCACAGCAGGATCACACCTTGTTTCTGATGCACAACATTCCTCAATCAAATTTCATAAATCCCGCTGTTCAAATTAACTGCAAGCAGTATGTGGGTTTGCCATTGCTATCGTCGTTACACTTAAACTTTAACTCCACAGCATTCTCGTATAGTACAATAGCCAATGGCTCATCGAATCTGGATTTAAATGCACTAGTTTACAAAATGCATAGTTGGGATTTTGTATCGGGCGAGGTTCATTACACCCCAGTTTCGTTTGGGTTTATGTACGATAACAAGCAGTACTTCAGTTTTGCATGGACAGAAAGGATTGAAACAAAGATTTTTGCATCGAAAAAACTACTCTCAATGTTTGTCGATGGCAACACCCAGTACCTGGGCGATGGGCTTAAAACCCGAAATCCCGGGGTTAATGCTATGTACTACCGTGAGTTCTCGTTTGGTTACTCAAGGGTGGTTGACCAAGATTTAACCATTGGCGCACACGCAAAGGTTCTGTTTGGTTTGGGCGGGATGTTTACACGTCGTAAACCCATTAATGTTGAAGTTGATGCTCTAACGCACAACCTTTATGGCGATTGGAATCCTAAAATAGATATTGCATACCCTGTTAGTGTTTCAACCGATGCTCAGGGTAATGTAACTGGTGTAACTCCCAATGGATTTTCGCCAATGAGTTTTTTGCTAAACTTTGGAAATCAAGGATTGGCGGCCGATTTGGGATTTATATGGAAACGCAACGATATTACTTGGAGCGGTAGCGTTTTGGATTTAGGGTTGATATGGTGGCATAAGCAAACTACCCGGCTTGAGAATAAGGGGAGTTTTTCCTACCGCGGAGCCAATGCTACAGACCTTGCCAACCCCGATGCCTATATAGATGAACTTGTAGATTCGTTGGAAAATCAGCTGCAGTTTAAGGCTAAACAAAAGGGCTTTATAACTTTTCTTAATCCAAAGGTTTACTTTGGCGGAACCTACCCAATTGCCGATAGGGTAAAGGTAGGAGGTTTGGTGCGTAGCGAGTGGTATCCTGGTAGGCCTATTGTTGGTTTTACTGCCACCGCAATGGCTTACAGCAAAAAGGGTAGCTCAGTGGCACTAAACTACTCCATTATGAATGGCTCATTCCTAAACGTGGGTTTAGGCTTTGGCTGGGGAACCGAAAAGTTCCAGTTCTATATGATGTCCGATAACGTTATGGTTGCATTCTACCCCGAAAAGGCCCGCAATGCAAACCTTAGGTTTGGGTTCAATATGTTTTTTGGTTGCTCTGAGCGCAAAAAACAGATGAAAATATCGAGCGGTAGTGGCTGTGGTTGTTACTGGCAATGGGACGATAAGGCTAAACAGAAGGCCGGAAGGCAGAAATGATTTGAAATATGATAAAGCAATCTTAACTGAAAAGCATCTTTAGGTGAGTTATTTCAGATGAAGTATATGTGGTATTATCCAAACCAATCATACAAAATAAGATTTCAACTTTTTTCATTATAAATTTTTTTCTACTATCTTGTATCTAGTTTCTAGATACTTACATATATGCTTGTTAAAACATTTGGTAGCGCAGTTCAGGGAATTAAAGCCACAACAATTACAATTGAGGTAAGTGTATCGAAAGGGATAAACTTCTTTTTGGTTGGTTTGCCCGATAGTGCAGTTAAGGAGAGCCAGCAGCGGATTACATCGGCATTAGAAACCAACGGTTTCAAATTTCCCAAGCACAGGGTGGTTATAAATATGGCACCAGCCGATATTCGTAAGGAGGGCGCAGCCTACGACTTACCTTTGGCTGTTGGTATACTTGCTGCATCGGAGCAGATGAATGCCGATATGCTAGCCGAGTACGTTGTTATGGGCGAGCTCTCGCTCGATGGTACTGTGCAACCAATTAAGGGAGTTTTACCAATTGCCATTCAGGCGCGCGAGGAGGGTTTCAAGGGATTTATTGTACCCAAGCAGAATGCCCGAGAGGCTGCTGTGGTTAACAACTTGGATGTTTTCGGGGTTGAAAACATTAAAGAGGTAATTGATTTCTTTAATGGAAAAAGCACTCTTGAACCTACCATTGTAAATACACGCGATGAGTTTTTTACTCACGCCAACTCCTACGATGTAGATTTTTTAGATGTTAAGGGTCAGGAAAATGTAAAGCGTTCGTTGGAGGTTGCCGCTGCTGGTGGTCATAATATTATTATGATTGGTCCTCCTGGCGCAGGTAAAACAATGCTGGCCAAACGTCTACCTACAATTATTCCTCCATTAGCATTGCGCGAAGCTTTGGAAACTACAAAGATTCACTCTGTTGCAGGGAAAATAGATAGGGAAACATCGCTTATGACCCGCAGGCCATTCCGAAGTCCGCATCACACAATATCTGACGTAGCCTTGGTTGGTGGTGGTCAATATCCTCAACCTGGCGAGATATCGCTTGCACATAATGGCGTGCTTTTCCTCGATGAACTCCCAGAGTTCAAGCGCACTGTGCTTGAGGTTATGCGTCAGCCCTTGGAGGATAGGGTTATCACAATTTCGCGGGCAAAGTTCACGGTTGAGTATCCAGCAAGTTTTATGCTGGTAGCATCAATGAATCCTTGTCCTTGCGGTTACTATAATCACCCCGAAAAAGAGTGTGTTTGCTCGCCCGGGGTGGTTCAAAAATACCTGAATAAAATCTCAGGCCCGCTGCTCGATAGAATTGATATTCATGTTGAGGTGATTCCTGTACCATTCGAGAAACTATCGGGGGCACCGCCGTCGGAGAGCAGCGAAGTAATTCGCCAGCGTGTGGTTAAAGCACGACAAATTCAGGAGGAACGATTTGTGGAGTGGAAGGGAGTTTACTGCAATGCGCAAATGACATCGAAATTAATTCGGAAATTCTGCGTTTTGGACGATGCGGGAACTGCGCTGCTTAAAACTGCGATGGAGCGTTTGGGGTTATCGGCTAGGGCTTACGATAGAATTCTAAAAGTGTCGCGAACAATTGCAGATTTGGATTGTTCTGAATCAATTCAATCTCAGCACATTGCAGAGGCAATTCAGTATAGGAGTTTGGACAGAGAAAATTGGGCAGGCTAAAATAATACTTTTTTTATTAGCTGAATTAAGGGATGTTTGAAAACATTGTGTTTTTATGGTAGTAGCCCTAAAAAAAATATTTAGGCTATTTTCTCGAATTGTAAGTGTTCGTATATTGCCTATCTTGATTTATAATGTAAATTGTTGCGTTATACTGTTAAAAATGAATATAAAACATCTATAATAATTATTAACCTAAACTAAATCTTGAAGTATGATTATTGACAATTTGTTTTGGGTAGTTCCGATTGCATCGTTAATTGCCCTTGGGTTTGCCTACTACTTCTTCAAACAAATGATGAAGGAGGATGAGGGTACAGACACAATGAAGAAGATTGCGCTTTACGTTCGTAAAGGTGCAATGTCGTATTTAAAACAACAGTATAAAGTTGTTGGTATTGTGTTCTTAGTTCTTTTAGGCCTTTTCGCAATTTTGGCCTTTGGATTGAAAGTGCAAAATGAGTGGACTCCATTTGCGTTCCTAACCGGTGGTTTCTTCTCTGGTTTGGCTGGTTTCTTTGGTATGAAAACAGCAACCTACGCTTCGGCTCGTACTGCAAATGCTGCAAAAAATTCGTTGAACCACGGATTGAAAGTGGCTTTCCGCTCAGGAGCAGTTATGGGTCTTGTTGTGGTTGGTTTAGCGGTTCTTGACATTTCGTTATGGTACGTTATTCTTAACTACTTCATTGACGAGCCAGATGCATCGCATAAACTAATTATCATTACTACCACAATGCTTACCTTCGGTATGGGTGCCTCTACTCAGGCATTGTTTGCACGTGTTGGTGGAGGTATTTACACCAAAGCTGCCGACGTTGGTGCTGACCTCGTAGGTAAGGTTGAGGCTGGTATCCCTGAGGACGACCCACGCAACCCTGCTACCATTGCCGATAACGTAGGCGATAACGTAGGCGATGTTGCTGGTATGGGTGCCGACCTTTACGAATCATACGCCGGCTCAATTTTAGCAACTGCGGCTTTAGGTGCATCGGCATTTGCATTGGTTAATGTTGATATGCAGTATAAGGCAATTCTTGCTCCTATGTTAATTGCAGCTGTTGGTATAGTACTATCAATATTCGGTATTTTTATTGTTCGCACAAAAGAGGGTGCATCAATGAAAGACCTATTGCGCTCGTTAGGCTTGGGCGTTAATGTTAGTTCATTGCTTATAGCACTATCTACATTCGGAATTCTTTATGCAATAGGTTTACATAACTGGCTAGGAATATCATTCTCGGTTATCTCTGGTTTGGTAGCTGGTATTATTATTGGTCAATCAACAGAGTATTACACATCACACTCTTATAGGCCAACACAAATGGTATCTGAGAGTTCACAAACTGGCCCTGCTACAGTTATTATTTCTGGTGTTGGTTTGGGTATGATTTCCACTGCAATTCCTGTTATTACAATCTCCATTGCAATTTTAATG
>CAZTVY010000166.1:0-6321 GCA_964617235.1 uncultured Rikenellaceae bacterium
TTCTGACTAAAATCATTTGTGTAAACCGCTATAAAGCCTAACTTTGGGTGATAAATAATTCAAACTAAATGGCAGGTCCAAAGGGTTCGAAATATTACAATATATACCTCGATTTTTCAATATACTTGAAACATCGAGAGGATGGTAATCCTGTGCTTACAGAGGAACACTTTGAGTTGCTTTTGAACATTGGCGAATTAGGCTCGTTGGTTGCAACAGCTGAGCGTATGCAGATTAGTTACCGAAAGGCCTGGGGTTTGCTTCGCCAATCGGAACAAACACTTGGATTTGCTTTGATTGAGAAGCACCGTGGTGGGCGCGATGGTGGCAATACGTTGCTTACCGAGGAGGGAAGGAATTTAGTTGAATCCTACAAGGCTTTAAGGGTTGAGTTTGACTCATCGGTAAAAGTATTTGTGAAGAATTTTTTCCATAGAATTAACGAACAGTAGTTTTTTTGATGCGATATTTTGTTGGAATAGACGATACGGATAATTTAGAGAGTAGGGGCACAGGCTATGTCGGACGAACTATGGCAGAACTAATTGTTGCCAATGGTTTAGGTACAACAGGGGCAATATCACGCCATCAGTTGCTTTTCGACCCACGTGTACCTTATACATCGCATAACTCATCGCTTTGCATTGAGGTTGAAACCTCAAAACCCGACGAGTTGTTGAACTTTATGATATCGTATCTTTTAAAAGCCTGTGCTGTTG
Source organism: uncultured Rikenellaceae bacterium (assembly GCA_964617235.1). GTDB lineage: Bacteria > Bacteroidota > Bacteroidia > Bacteroidales > Tenuifilaceae > SB25. The sequence goes on from CAZTVY010000166.1 coordinate 720, forward strand.
GTTCCGATTGCGGTTTATGTATGATCGATGCTGATAACGTACCCGCATCGGTTATTGAATGGGGAAAAACAGCCAAGCAGGATTTGGTGAAACAGATTGATGGGTTGAATTTGGCAAAGCGTGAAGGTATCATCCTAATTGGACTTACAGGAAATCACGATGGTGTAATTGGCTCTATGGCAGCCGTTGGCCTACGTGCAGCGGGATGCGATGGTCGCTTTGTGGCTTTAAGGGGCACAGAGGTTAGGACAATTACAGGCATTAAAACTTCTGCAGAACTAAAAAAACTTGTTGAGGTTCACCAAATAGTGACACCAAGCGGTGAGGTTATTGACGATTCATCTTCCATTCTTCTCGAAGGTTGGTTGCGTCCGGTTCACCGAAATGGATTAATAACTTTGATTGTAAATAAAATAGATAATTGTAAAGAATATGGCTACAAACTCGCAGACAAGGACTTTATCAAGAGTATTTCCAATTAGTTTCTCAACCACAACGCAAATTGTAATTTTGCTTTTAGTGGGTTTTGTGGCAACTTGGCTACACTATAAGTTTAGAGTTCCATTGCGTATGCCTGGTAGACATGGTTTGGAGTTTATGTTACTTGTAATGGGAGCAAGGTACTTGTCCAATTTGCGTTTGGCAACATCGGTAACAGTAACCGGCTCAATACTTACAACTCTTATTCCAGGTTTTGGGTTTACCGACCCAATGTTGCCATATATTTACGTTGGTATGGGTATTTTTGTTGATTTTGTTTGGTACCGATGGCCTAAACAATTGGTGTGGATTCCTGTTATTGCACTATTAGGTGGATTAACTTATACGTTGATTCCGCTTACCAGAATAGTTTTCTCATCAATCACGGGTTACTATTACGGTAGTTTGGCTACAGGGTTTATGTTTCCAGTATTAACGCACTTTGCATTTGGGTTTATTGGGACATTGGCAGGCGTTGGTGCTGCATCGGGATTGAAAAAGTTAAAGAAGTAGAATAACTAGGGCTAAGAAATTAGCCCTTAAAAAATAATATCGATATGAAAAATATTACTATTCGTATTGGTTTGATGGTGATACTTGCGGCAGCATTATCGGCATCGTGCAAGGAGACAGATAAGAATACTGCGGCTCCAATAATTGAACTTATTAGCGGTGATGGTTTAATTACCGACGACACCTCGGCATCGGTTTCAGAGATTCTTAAGTTTAAAATCCATTGCCAGTGGAATGGCGACAATACTTTAACAAACCTAATTGTTGCAAGCAACGATAAGCGCGTTGTTGATGAAGGTATGAATATAAAGGAATTAGAGCGTGAGATTTCTTTTGCCAAAGGAACCGATGATGTTGAGTTGATAGTATTCACTATTCGCGATATCAAGGGGCTATCATCCAGCGTATCGCTTAAAGTTAACAAGGATGATGGAACTATTGGCGGAGAGTTGGTTCGTTACAATAATATCGAAATGAATGCTCAAACCGCAGCGAATGGTAAGGGATTCCTATCGTTAACAAATGGCGTAGCATATTCAATGCAGGATGCCAGTACTATTCAGGGCGATATACATATGCTCTATTTCTACGATGCAAATTCAGGCGATTTAAATACCATTGCTTCGCCTGGGGCTAATTTAACTGGTATTCTGGACTTGTCGAGTTGGACAACACGCAATACGGCTCGTTTTTATCAGGTTACAATGACACAGGAGCAATTTGATACAGTTTCAGACCCAGCTTATGTTGTAAGCCGTTACTCCGAAGTTGATGGCAAACGTAAGGCCAAGAATTTAAAGGCTGGTGACACTTATTCGTTCAAGTTAGAAAGCAATGGAAAGTATGGAGTTTTAAGGGTTACAGAGGTCACAGGACAGGCCGATGGCAAAATCGTGTTTTCTGTTGTAATGCAGAAATAGTTGTTTTCAATGAGAGTTTCTTTTTATAAATTGATTTTAACTTTTGTTTTTGCTATCCTTTTGTCGGGACTTGGTTACGCTCAGCACTGTGTAAAGGGTAAGGTTGTCGATTCTGAGTCGCAGAAAGAGTTACAGGGTGTTGCTGTGATAGTTAAGGGAACCACTCGTGGCGTTATTACTGATTCTACTGGGAATTTTAGTGTTTGCAACCAAAGCAGGATTGATGCATTAATTGTAAGTCATTTGGGCTATTTTCCAGTTGAAACGAAAGTTGTTGAAGGAAGTGATATTTTAATGGTTGCGCTAAAGCCTACCTCAATTCCAATTGAGCAAGTTGTAATTACGGCTACGCTTAATCCACAGTCAACTTGGGAGGTGCCTGCGATGGTTTCTGCTATTGATAGTGTAAGCGTTAAGGGCTCGCCGAATACCAATGTCGATAATTTTCTGAAGACTATTCCTGGACTTTTTGTTGACAGGTCGCATGGAGTTTACTCCAAGAATGCCTCGGTTACAATGCGAGGTTTGGATGGCTCCAATCGTGTTTTAATTCTTTACGATGGTGCTCCGCTCAATAAAACATCCTACGGTTTTATAAACTGGAGTTTAATTTCGCCCGATTTAGTTGACCAAATTGAGGTGGTTCATGGGCCGTCATCGGCATTGTTTGGGAACAATGCAATGGCAGGAGTAATCAATATTCGAACTAAAAACCCTATCGACTCGCCATTCTATGGTACAGTTACTGCCGAGGCTGGCGGTTTTGGTTTGCTTGGCGCAAGGGCAACTTTAGGTGGTAAAATTCCTGTACTCAAAAAAGGAATCAATGTTATGACCTATGGCTTCTGGCGCGAGGGCGATGGTTACATTGCAGAGCCACTGGCTGTTCGCGATTCTACCAATGTGCCATTGTACCTAAAGGAGAAAGGTGCAACTTTTAAAATGTTTATTCCTGTTACCGACAGTTCCTCGTTTTTTGTGGGTGGTAATATTTATACCGATAAGCGTGGGGCAGGAAGAACCGTTTATATGAGCGATGGCAGTTACGATGCTTATACCACACAGCGAATTCGTTTTGGATACAATGGAAAGGTTGGGGAGTATCTTCTAGATATATATGGATTTGCCCAACATGAGGTTTATAAAAGACAAAACGAAAATTTAAATACAAGCGCAGAGTATAAACTTTTTCATACCAATCAGGTTTCGGGCGATGTGGGTTTATGGGCAAATGCTTCGCGCAGAATTGCTCCGCAAAATAACTTTACATTTGGTGTTGACCTAAAGCACGGATGGATGGATGCCGAGGATATCTACCGTACATCTACCGATTATGTTGAGCGCGATGGCAAGGTAACTTTTGCCGCTGCATTTATTCAGGACGAACAGAATTTGTTTAACGGTAAGTTAAAAATACTGGCAGGTTTTAGGTTCGACTATGCAACTTTTTTTGATGGATACCTTAATGTGGTTGACCCAACCAAGAACACAGGATTTTCCGACGACACAGTTGCATATTTTCCTAAAAACTCGTGGCAATCAATCAATCCTAAATTGGGTATGCGCTTTATGCCTTCCGATTGGCTGAGCGTTTATGGCTCGGTTTCATCGGGGTTTATGCCAGCAAAACTAGACGATTTGTGCTCATCCCGGAAAATTACTAAGGGTTTTAAGTTGGCCAATCCAAGTCTTAAGCCAGAACATCTTTTAACCTACGAACTTGGCGGTGGAGTTAAATTCAACAATATGGTTAGGCTCGATATTGCTGCTTTTTACTCCAATGGCACCGATTTTCAGTACTTTGTTTCCACAGGCGATTCAATAGATACTGGTGGTTCTGAAATAAAACCAATTGTAAAAAGGGAAAATATTACCAGTGTTAGGATTTTTGGCGGAGAAGTATCTCTGAAAGTAGTTCCTGTTAACTGGATACTTTTTAGAGCAAACTACTCTTTCAATCGTTCAAAAATTACCGAATTTAAAGCCAATCCGTTGGTGAATGTTGATTTAACCAACAATGCATTGGCCGAAGTTCCAATTGAGCAGGCGTCCCTTGAGGCTTTTGTTGTTAGCAAGTATGTTAATGCGGGTTTAATTTGGACATTTATTGGAGAACAGTGGGGCGATGAGATTAACAGTTACAGGAACGATTCATGGAATACATTCGATTTAAGGATTTGGAAAGAGTACCGAGACTTTAAGGTAACCTTGGATGTTTTTGATTTACTGGATAAACCTTATGCCGATAAAAAGGGTTTGATGTCTCCAGGTCGTTTCTTTCAGATGAGTTTATCATATAGTTTTAAATAAATAAAAAAAATCCCTATGAGAGTATTTAAGTGTACAATTATTGTTGTCGTTTCCCTTTTCTTTTTTTCCTGTGGAAGCGAGAAATCCAAACGAGACAACTCTGGAGAGTTAATCGTTTTTCACGCAGGAAGTCTTTCGATGCCAATGAAGGCTGCTGTAGATAGTTTTACTAAAGTTAATCCAAAGGTTAAAATTTACCTTGAGGCTGCCGGTAGCGTGGAGTGTGCACGTAAAATATCAGAGTTGGGTAAGCCCTGCGATTTATTTGCTTCGGCCGATTATAAGGTGATTGATAAGTTGCTGATTCCTAATTTTGCATCGTGGAACATTCCCTTTGCAGGGAATGAAATGGCTCTAGTCTATCACGATAAATCGCGTTATGCCAATGAAATAAACGCCAACAACTGGCTCGATATACTTTTGAAGGATGACGTTGCCTATGGCCGTAGCGACCCCAATTCCGACCCTTGTGGTTATAGAACCTTAATGACACTTAAGTTATCCGAAATTTATTATCAAAATGAAGGTATTGCGGCTAAGGTTTTGCAAAAAGACAACAAGTTTATTCGCCCTAAAGAGGTTGATTTAATTGCTTTGCTGGAAACTGGTGCAATCGATTATATTTTCCTTTATAAATCGGTGGCAGTTCAGCATAGTTTACGTTATCTAATTTTGCCTTTAGAGGTGAATCTGTCGTCTCCATCATATGAGTCAATTTACTCAAAGGTTGATGTTGAGGTTATGGGTAAGACACCAAATTCAACAGTAAAAATGATTGGAGAGCCAATGGTGTATGGATTAACCATTCCCAAAGGCAGTAAAAATCCCAATTTAGCCATTGAGTTCGCCAAGTTCTTCCTTAGCCAGAATGGTGGTTTGGCAATACTAAAACAGATGGGACAAACTCCTGTAGTACCAAGCTCAACAGCAAGTTTTGATAGCATTCCAGAACCGCTTAAGGTGTTTGCGTTAAAATAATTTAATTGTGACAGGTGACAAATGACGAGTGACAGGGAAATGTATTTTTTATCGCTTTATTTGTCACATATCACTTGTCACCCGTCACTTAAGAAAGATAATGATAAGCAAAGTATTCAAACATACGAACTTCTCTTGGTTTAGGCTAATAGCAGCCTTGCTGGGTGGATTGGTGTTGCTTTTTATTATATCGCCTTTACTTGGGATGATTATCTCTACTCCTGTAAAGAGTCTGATTGATACAGCGGCAGAGCAGGAGGTGATTGAAAGTATTTGGCTTACAATTTGGGTATCGATGGCGGCTACGGTTGTTTTTGCAATTTTGGCAATTCCATTGGCCTACTTGCTTGCTCGCTACGAATTTTCCTTTAAAAGACTTGTGCTTGGAATTATCGATTTGC
>CAZTVY010000167.1:0-6308 GCA_964617235.1 uncultured Rikenellaceae bacterium
GGCAGCACGGGTAACCGACATCCTTAAGCGAGTGTTCGCAAATACTAAATAACTTAATAACTCAATTACTAATTATCCTTTACTATAATGAGTGGCAAAAAACTTATCGAATGCGTTCCCAATTTCTCCGAAGGGTGCGATATGGGAATTATTAAGCAAATTACTAATGAGATTGAAGCCGTTGAAGGCGTAAAACTGATTGATGTTGACCCAGGTAAGGCAACTAACCGCACAGTGGTAACATTTGTTGGTACACCCGACGAGGTTATAGAAGCTGCTTTCCGCGCAACTCGTAAGGCAATGGAGCTAATAGATATGAGTAAGCACCACGGGGCGCATCCACGTTTTGGTGCAACCGATGTTTGCCCGTTGGTGCCAGTTGCTAACATTACAATGGACGAGGTGGTTGTTTACGCTCGTAAATTAGCAAAGCGCATTGGCGAGGAGTTAGGAATTCCTGTTTATTGTTACGAGTTTGCTGCATTCGAGGAAAAGCGCAGAAACTTGGCCAACTGTAGGGCAGGTGAGTACGAAGGTTTGCCCAACAAGATGAAGGATGCTGCTTGGAAACCCGATTTTGGTCCATCTAAATTTTTACCTCGAACTGGGGCTATTGCTGTTGGTGCTCGTAATTTCTTGGTTGCATACAATGTTAACTTGAACACCACTTCAACCCGTCGTGCCAATGCAATTGCATTTGATATTCGTGAGAAAGGTCGTCCACAACGCATTGGAAACCCATATACTGGCAAAATTGCTTTAGACGAAAAAGGGAACGAGATTTGGATTCCTGGCTCACTAAAGGCTTGTAAAGCCATTGGCTGGTTTATCGATGAGTTTGGAATAGCACAGGTATCTATCAACCTAACCGATATTACCGTTACACCTTTACATATAGCATTTGAGGAAGCTAACAAACGAGCCATTGAGCGTGGATTGCGTGCAACTGGCTCTGAGATTGTAGGTGTATTACCATTAAGCGCAATGCTTGATGCTGGAAAATATTTCCTACGTAAACAGCAACGCTCAACAGGTATTCCCGATAGAGAGATTATAAAGATTGCTGTAAAATCAATGGGCTTAGATGAGCTTTACCCATTCGATCCCGATAAAAAAATTATTGAGTACATCCTTGAGGATAAGAACTCCAAGAAATTGGTTGATTTATCTGTAGAGAAATTTGCACAGGAAACTGCATCTGAATCTCCAGCCCCTGGTGGTGGTTCTATTTCTGCTGCTATGGGTTCATTCGGTGCAGCTCTTGCAACTATGGTTGCAAACCTATCGTCGCATAAGGCAGGCTGGGACGAGCGTTGGGAGGAGTTTTCCAACTGGGCAGAGAAGGGTAAATACTACATGGAACAGCTGACCAAAATGGTTGATGAGGACACCAATGCTTTCAACAAGATTATGAATGCATTTGGTTTGCCAAAAGGCACCGATGAGGAAAAAGCCGCTCGTACAAAAGCAATAGAAGATGCTACAATTTATGCAATTGAAGTACCTTTCAAGGTTATGCAGCTATGCTACGAGTCTATGGAAGTAATTAAAGCAATGGCTGAGATTGGAAATCCAAATTCGGTAACAGATGCTGGAGTAGGCGCATTAGCAGCACGTTCAGGTGTTATGGGGGCATTTTTAAATGTAAAAATAAATGCTGCAGGACTAAAAGATAAATCCGTAACTCAAAGCTATATTGAAAAAGGAAATGAAATTGTGGCGAAAACGATTGAGATGGAAAAGGCAATATTATCAATTGTGGAAAGTAAAATAAATTAATCATTAAGGAAATGACAAAAGATGCTCTCTAGCTTTAGAGAGCATCTTTTTATTTATATAAAAAACATAAAAGAGTTTGAATAAGACAAAATCATATTCTCTACACAAGTCAAATCTCTAAAAACCAATTCACAACCAATTATTTCCAAATTAATCCAACAAAAAATATTAAAAAATTCACCTCTCCCCCTTGCAAAAAAAGGGAATTGTTATACTTTTGCAAACCGATTTTGAGAGGTAAACGTTCATTGAATCCTTTTAATCTTTAGCACAACGCCGATGTAGCTCAGTTGGCCAGAGCAGCTGATTTGTAATCAGCTGGTCGGGGGTTCGAATCCCTCCATCGGCTCAAAAGGATTAAATACAGTTGGGGAGATACCAAAGCGGCCAACTGGGGCAGACTGTAAATCTGCTGGCGTATGCCTTCGTAGGTTCGAATCCTGCTCTCCCCACAAACTTGCCGATGTAGCTCAGGGGTAGAGCACTTCCTTGGTAAGGAAGGGGTCGCGAGTTCAATTCTCGCCATTGGCTCAAACCTCTCTTCACTTTCACAAAAATTTCCTCCAACTATTCTTCTGAAATCACCATACAACATTCCTTGTTCATAATTCACTAAATTTTTATTCTGGACTCAACTCCATTTGTGTCGATTTGTATTGGTATTTTTCATAATTTGCAACATGGCAAGAGTTGCTAATAATCTAACATACCATTAATTGCCATGAACCTTAAATATCAGGTAGAGAACTTCGAGAAATCGGTCAACCAAAAATTCGGGATTTACAACAGCATTTTTACAGGCCTCCCCATCAATCGTCAATCAGGTAATTTGCTTCAAAAATTCAACAAAACTGTTGAAAATGGTCTACAAAACTCCCAATCGCCAAAGGAGATTATCGATACATTCATTAAGGAATTAAATCAGCCTGTTAGTGACGAAAGACTTTTAACGCTTCTTCAAGATTTTATAATAATAACCGAGCGTCAAGTAGTAATTTTTGATGCGGTGGAGGATTCTGCATTCGACCAAATAAACGACCTCAACGGTTCAAATTCCTTGATATTTGTTCTTAAAGATTACATCAATAAAGGATACGAAAACGACATCATTCAAGCGCTCGCCAACCTAAAAATCAGACTTGTACTCACAGCACACCCAACACAGTTCTACCCAGGAACCATCCTTGCAATTATTAACGATTTGGAAATAGCCATCCGTAACAACGATATCGAAAGTATTGGCAAGTTGCTTCAGCAATTAGCTTTTACATCGTTTTACAAGGAAACAAAACCCTCGCCGGTTGACGAGGCCAACAGCCTTATTTGGTACCTTGAGAATGTGTTTTACGATGCAGTACTGTCAATTCATAAATTAGTATTCACTCTTTTACCTACCAATGGGTTAGTGAACGAGAATTTGATTGAACTAGGATTTTGGCCTGGTGGCGACAGGGATGGCAACCCAAATGTCACCAGCGATGTAACACTTACTGTTGCAGAGTTGCTTCGCAAATCAATTATCAGAAAATATTACACCGAAATAAGACGAATTAAACGTCATATCACATTCAACGGAGTGTTTGATGATATTCAACAAATTGAAAAGCAACTACAGGCTTGTCTTGGCAACAATTGCACTTTGAATTCTGATGAATTGATTAACAGTTTAACGGCTATCAAGAATCGGATTGACAAGGAATTCCTTGGGCTTTACGGCGAGGAAGTTCAGAATTTAATCAATTCGGTTATGATTTTTGGCAGCCACTTTGCTTCTATTGATGTGCGACAAGACTCTAGGGTTTTACGCAGTGTTTTTTCAAAACTATCGGATGGTAAATACGACGATAATGCATTTGAGAATGATTTAGGTAGGATGGATCGGCTCAGCAGTTTCAACCTTTCATTATCAAATCTCGAAAATTATACAGACATCATACACGATACCTGCGCCACAATTCAAAGCATCAAGCTAATTCAACAGAAAAACGGAGAAAAAGGATGTAACCGCTTTATAATATCAAACTGCGGTAGGGCTTCCGACATTATTATGCTTTATAAACTTTTTCAAGCAAATGATTGGGGCAATGGTCCAATCCAAATGGATTTTATACCACTGTTCGAAACTATTGACGATTTGGAGAATTGCGATACAATAATGGAGCAACTATACACAAATCAATCCTACATAAATCATTTAAAATACCGAAATAGTAAGCAAACCATAATGCTTGGCTTTTCCGATGGGACTAAGGATGGTGGTTACTTTGCCGCAAATTGGTCAATCTACAGAGCTAAAGAAAAGTTGAGTAAAATATCTGAGAAGTATGGTATTCAAGTAGTCTTTTTCGATGGGCGCGGTGGTCCTGCTGCACGTGGTGGCGGAAAAACTCACCAATACTACGCCGCACAGGCAAAGGATGTTGCCAACAAGGAAATTCAACTCACCATTCAGGGACAAACAATCAGCTCCAACTACGGCACACAGATTTCGGCACAGTACAACATGGAGCAGTTGCTGAGTGCTGCAATCAAAAATAAACTAGACCCAAGCTATCACGCTGATTTCCACGATATTCATCGGAAAATTATGGATGAACTAATGGAACAGAGCAAAGCATTCTACTGCGAACTGAAAAATAGGGAAGATTTTATCCCCTATATGCAGAAATACTCGCCACTCAACTTTTTTGGAAAAACAAATATAGGTAGCCGCCCCGATAAAAGAAACCAAGGAGGGAAACTACAACTCGATAATTTGCGTGCAATTCCGTTTGTTGGCTCGTGGAGCCAAAACAAGCAAAACGTACCGGGATTCTATGGATTCGGATTCGCCCTTAAGCAGGTTTACAAGAAATATGGCGAGAGCAATGTTGATGACCTCTACTGGCGTAGCCGTTTCTTTAGAACTTTGGTGGAAAATAGCCAAATGGTTCTGGAAAAAACCAACTTTGAACTAACATCGTTTGTGGAACAAGATGAGAATTTCAGGGATATCTGGAAAACACTACACGAGGAGTATAAAACATCCATTGAATACTTACTAAAAACATCACGCTCGAAATTCCTGATGGAGAAAAACCCCAAGGATATGCTATCGGTTCAACTAAGAGAGCGAATTATTACGCCTTTACTTGTTATTCAACAATACGCCCTGATGGAGCACAACAAGGCAACGGATATTGGCGATAGCCAAAAAGCCGATTCATTTGCCAACATTGTGGTTCAATGCTCGTTTGGGATTATAAATGCGGCGAGGAATTCGGCGTAGGCAATTTGAAAATTTGAAAATGAGGGAGTTTGAAAATGAAATGTGAATGTAAGAGTAGTGGAGTGATAGAGTACTGGAAAAATTCTCCCACAAAGTCCTCCATCAATCCAACGCTCCAATACTCCAGTATAAAAGACAAAAGCGTGGAGAAATGGAGGAATGGAGTGTTGGAGCAATTTTTTCCTTCGTAGCACTCCACTTCTCCATTACTCCACTACTCCATCACTCCAAAATTTCTCCTGCAAAACTAGAATCGTTTATCCTCTTTCATCACCCTATAAACCGGAACTGGATAGTAATACCAACCCCACTGGGGAACAAGGTATTTATCCAAATAATTCCAGACTAGCAAACCATCATCGGATTGAGGTTCTAGAAGATACGCGGCTAGACGACCAAGTTTTTGGGATGGTTTAATAACTATTGAGCCTTTATCGAACTTTACTATAGCTGTAACAAACTTACCGTAAACGTTATTGGTGTAATGCCCTTGGTTTAGCCTAGTTGTAGGTTTTAAGGAATCGATATTGAACTGTTCAACCTCCAAGGTTAAAGAATCCTTTAAATACTCAACCTTTACTCCGTGATATTTTAAAACTCGATTTACCTCTGGATCGTTAATTTTTAGAATATAGGCGTAAGGATACGGGATGCTTTGAGTTGAAACATAATCGGCAATATAGGGAACTGTCACTGTACGTTTTCTGTCGGTTTTGCGGAAACGTTCGCGGCCATTCTCATCGGTATAAGCCTCGGCCTCGTAGGTTAGAATGGTTACTTTCTCGGGCGTTGGAACACCAGTGTACTTAACAGCAAAAGAATCAACCGCACTAATTCCAAGTTGCATAGTTTTGCTGTCGGCAATCTCAATTAATCGCTTCAACTCATCCTTATTGGCCGAAGAGTAATCGACCAGCGAGGCAATCAAATTGTAGCAACCCAAAACTCTCGATTTATAGTCGGCATAAACATAATTCTCGTTCAGAATACTAAATCTATTGCGTATGCCAAGGTAATTGGAGAAATAGCGTGGCTCCGATGCATACGAAATCCAACCCTTTTCGTAATCTTTCTGGTCGATAAATTCACCGTAAAAACAGTTCAGCGTACCATAATTGTTTAGTAGAATTGACGAAACTGCAGGCATCATCTTATCGCGCATATAGTTAATCAGATTCCTATCACCATTGGGATTCATCATCCAAGTAAAAGTAACTGGCTCCTGATGGTACGAACCATTGGTTGTATGGCAATCCATTAT
>CAZTVY010000168.1:0-6305 GCA_964617235.1 uncultured Rikenellaceae bacterium
CTGATTTATGTTTCGCTTGTCGCGATTTTTCAGAAGGACAAAGAATCACTAATTATACCTCTTGGCGAAATGGGCGGCACCACTTTAACAGTAATATCGTTTTTTGGCGGTATGCTGGTTATTGCGCTTATCGATAAGTTTATTCCCTCGGCCGAGAACCCTCACGAGATTCACACAGTTGAGGAACTTGATAACAAGCCTGTCCGCAATAAGAAGTTGATGCGAATGGGGGTTTTCACTGCGCTGGCTATTGGTATACATAACTTCCCTGAGGGTTTGGCAACTTTCACTGCTGCGTTGGAAAATCCATCGCTGGGTATTGCTATTGCCATTGCTATTGCTATTCACAACATTCCTGAGGGAATTGCAGTTTCGGTTCCTATTGTTTTTGCAACTGGCGATAGGAAAAAGGCTTTTCGCTTATCGTTCCTTTCTGGACTAGCCGAACCTGTTGGTGCTATTGTAGGGTATTTGGTTCTGATGCCAATTATGAGTCCTCTAACCTTCGGAATTCTATTTGCTGGTGTAGCCGGAATTATGGTTTTCATTTCGTTGGATGAGCTCTTGCCAGCCGCTCGTGAGTATGGCGAGCATCACCTCTCCATTTACGGTTTAATCTCTGGAATGATGGTTATGGCTGCTAGTTTGTTGATGTTTGTTTAATATTTGTTTCCTAATTTCAAATTACGATTTGTGACCTATCAAAAGAAAAGGCTGAAGAAGGCTGAAGAAATTGCAAATAGCACATCGCACGGTATTGGAGTTTTATTGGCAATCGCAGCAACAGTTTTACTAATTATTCGAGGTGCTATTCATGGAACTGCATGGCACATTGTCACCTATAGCATTTTTGGAGCTGGGTTGATAAATCTTTACATGGCGTCAACCCTATACCATGGTGCAGTTAATCCTCGAAAAAAAGTTAACCTGAATAAATTTGACCACTCGTCAATCTACATACTCATTGCAGCAACTTACACGCCATTTGCAATACTGGCAATTAAAGGATGGCAAGGCTGGATAATATTTGGGATTGAATGGGCTATTGCCATTGCAGGTGTTGTTTTCAAGATTTGGTTCTACTCTCCAAAGCACAGGAAACTATCGGCATGGCTTTACGTGCTAATGGGCTGGGTAGTAATATTTGCTCTAATTCCTCTTATAAGAAACACTCCTGCATTGCCTCTTTGGTTTTTGCTGGCTGGGTGTTTGGCATATTTCTCTGGAGTTTTCTTTTATCTTAAGGATGAATACCCGTTTTTTCATGGTGTTTTTCATTTATTTATAATAGGAGGAAGTGTTTGCCACTTCTTCTCGCTGTATTTTTTAATTTAAAATCGTCATTTAGCTCTCATTATTGTTAATATAATTACTTTATTTTTGTCTGATATCTAGTGTCTAAAATCTAAAGTCGTAAAAATGTCGTTCAAATACAAACTCAAACCCGAAGAGGTTAAGGAACTAATTCCTCACAAACTATATTGCTATGCTTCAGATATGGTAACAGTTGATGGTTTGCCTGTTGGCTATATGCACAAGGAAAGACCCGAGGACGAGGATGATAGCGGATGGCGTTTTTACTCAGGAACGGAGACAGAGGAGTATGTAGATAATGAGTATCACTTTATGATGTTCGACCTAAACTACATTGCCAATTGTGACCCTGCAATCATTCCCTATCTAAAACAAAAAATCGGCACCGAACTCGAGCGAATTGACGGTACCGATAAGTTTAGACCTATTGAGGATTAAGCGCCAGCAAGTATCTGCTTAACCATATCTGAAATTGCTTTTCCATCAGCCTTACCAGCCAATGCTTTTGAAGCAACACCCATTACTTTTCCCATATCCGATGGTGCTTTTGCGCCAACCTGCTCAATTATTTTTACTAACTCGGCTTTTAGTTCATCTGTACTAAGCATTTTGGGAAGATACTCTTCAATAAATGCTGCTTCTGCCAATTCTTTATCAGCCAATTCCTGACGGCCAGCCTGAATATACTGCTCGGCGGCATCTTTGCGTTGCTTGTACTGTTTTTGTAAAATCTTCATTTCAACATCGGTAGAAAGTGAATCTTTATGCTCTCCATCGGTCTTTGCAAGTAAGATGGCACTCTTAATAGCGCGGAGCGCTTCAAGTTTTACCTTTTCTTTGGCCATCATTGCGGCCTTAATATCCTGATTAATTCTTTCCTCTAGTGACATATTAGATATTTTTAGTAAATTGATACAAAGATAATGTGAAACGTTAAATGTAAACCTTTAAGCGAATATTTTTAAAGGCTATTAGTAAACCTCAAAAACTTAATTAATTTTGATATGCATTTAGAAAAAATAAAAAAACAATAATAAATCAACCCATAAACCTTATGAAAAACAGTAAGCCATGGAGCATATCAAGATATTTGCTCCTAATTACACTCAGCGCATTGGTTATTGGCCAAACCGCGTGTAAAAAGAAAAAGGAGGTTATAGCTGAAGTTGACCCATCGTTTGGGGAGTACATCACGGCTTACACCTCGGGATTAATCCCAGCAAACTCCTTCATCACATTTAAACTTGCGCAACCTGCCGCGTCGTTCACTGCCGCAGGCGATGAGGTTAAGGAGGATTTGTTCGACTTTTCACCATCTATTGATGGTAAGGCCTACTGGGTTGATGCGCAAACCGTAGAGTTTCGTCCTGAAGAACCTATGAAATCAGGAGAAATTTACACATCATCATTTGCGCTAGGTAAACTATTCGAGGTGCGTGAATCGCGTTTCAAAAAGTTCGATTTCAGCTTCCGCATTATTCCGCAATCAATTTCCATTGACTTTGAGGGACTTTATGTTGAAAGCACTGAGAATCCAAATATTTACAGCCTTGAAGGATTAGTGCAAACTGCCGATGCTGCCGATATCGATAAACTTAAGAAATGCATTGAGGCAAACTATAACAATAAAACTTCAGAGATAGTGCTTGACCCTGCCGAAGCAGCAAATACATACCGTTTGCACGTTAAAGGTATTGAACGTACACGAAACAAAGGTTTGGTGGAGGTTAAGTGGGATGCATCGGAAATTGATGGGAACTCAAAGGGTGAGGCTTCGTTTGATGTTCCTGAGCTTGGTAGTTTCGTTGTTATTAGCTCCAAGGTAACACAATCGCCACAGCAATCGGTGCTGATTGTTTTCTCCGATGTGCTTAGCAGCGACCAAGATTTTGCAGGCTTAATTGAGATTGATGGTTTCTCCGATTTGAAATTTGAACTAAAAAAGAATATGCTTCGCGTCTATTTGCCCGAGGCAATCCAGGATGTTCGTACTTTAAAGGTTAATAGAGGCGTTCAGAATGCCATTGGCGATAAACTCAAGGAGGAGTACTCTCAAACATTCGCCTTTGAGGATGTTAAACCGGGCATACGCTCGCTTGGAAGTGGCTCAATTCTTCCAACAACACAGGGACTAGTTTATCCATTCGAGGCAGTTAACCTAAAGGCCGTAACCATTGAGATTATAAAAATCTACGAAAATAACGTTCCATACTACCTACAGGTTAACACACTTGGCGGAACTTACGAGTTAAAGCGTGTAGGCTATCCTGTGTTCAAGAAAGTTATCAATCTAAATCAACTCGGAGTAATTACTCCTAACAAGTGGGCAAGGTACACACTCGATTTGAGCCAACTTTTCAATGCCGACCCCGGCGCAATCTATCAAATTGGCATTAGTTTCAACAAGAAACAACTGCTAAACCCCTGTGATAGTGACAAAGCAGAGGAAGGCACTACATCAACCGCAGATATTGAGGAGCAAATAAATACAGAAAACTACGAGAGTCCAGGCTACGATTACGACTCTGACTATTACTACTATTACGACGAGGAGTATAACTGGGACGAGCGCGATAATCCTTGCAACTCCGCTTACTACTCACAATCAAAGATGATTAAGCAAATTGTAATATCATCGGACCTTGGGATTATTGCAAAACTGGGCAACGATGGCGGAATGGTTGTGGCCGTATCGGACTTGCCAACGGCAAAGGCAAAATCGGGGGTAAATGTCCGTGTATCGGATTATCAGAACCAAACCATTGTTGAAGGAACAACAAATGGCGATGGCTTGGTGGAACTTAAAGCAACACGTACGCCATTCCTGGTTACTGTTACCGATGGCAAAATGAAAGGTTACCTAAGGGTTGACAATGGAACATCGAACTCTCTTAGCAACTTCGATGTAGGTGGTTCCGAGGTTCAGCGTGGCTTAAAGGGAATGATTTATGGCGAACGGGGCGTTTGGCGTCCGGGTGATTCGCTACATATCGCATTCATCCTAGAGGATAAGGGCAAGACACTGCCAATGAATCATCCAATTATTTTCGAACTACGCGACCCCAAAGGGCTACTTGTGAAGAAGGCTGTTCAGGCAAACAACGAAATTGGAATCTTCTACTTCCCAACGGTTACTGATGCTCAAGCACCTACTGGGCCTTGGAAGGCAACTGTAAAAGTGGGCGGTGCTGTTTTCAACAAAACCCTAAAAGTTGAGACAATCAAGCCAAATCGTTTGAAAATTAATTTCGATTTAGATAAAATTCCTTCGTCTGGAAATATCAGCGCATCGCTTAACTCAAAATGGTTACACGGTGCAACAGCAGGTAACTTAAAGGCTATTTACGAGGTTACTACTAGTAAGGCTAAAGCCTCATTCCCAAATCACACAAACTACACGTTTGATGACCCAGGAATTGAGTTCACCCAACAAACCAACACGCTTTGGGAAGGACAACTCGATGCCGATGGTAACGCTAAGGTTTATGGAACAATCAGCAAACCGGAGAAAGCACCGGCTGCAATTAACGTGGTGTTTAAGGGCCGTGTTTTTGAGCAGGGCGGCGATTTCAGCATCGACCTATTCTCAAAAACATTCAATCCATACTCGGAATTTGTTGGCTTTATCTTACCACAGCCTAGCCCTGGCAGAAGTTGGCTCGAAACCGATAGAGACCAAGAACTATCTGTTGTAACAGTTAATGCAGAAGGGAAAGCAGTGAACTGCTCCAACCTTGAAATGGAAATCTTCAAACTCGACTGGCGTTGGTGGTGGGAGCAGCCAGAAACTGGCGATGCCAGCTATGTTAGCCAAAGCTACGACAGATTGGTGAAGCGTGAGCGTTTCAGCACTTCAAACGGTAAGGCTACAGTAAAATTCAAAATCAGCTATCCTGAATGGGGGCGTTTCTACGTTAAAGTAACCAACAAAACAACTGGCAACAGTGCTGGTTCGTATGTTTATTTCGATTGGCCATATGAGCCGGGTAGGTCGCAGGCTAACCGTCCAGGGGGAGCAAATGTGCTTGCTATAGCCGCAAATAAATCGACATGTGATGTTGGCGATGAGTTTAAGTTGACAATCCCTGGTGCAGAGAATGCTAGGGCATTAATCAGCATTGAAAATGGTTCAAGAGTGGTAAAAGCGTTTTGGGTTGATGCATCGCAAACAACCAACGTGGTAGATATTGAGGCTACTGAGGATATGGCGCCTAACGTTTACCTGCACGTAACCTTAGTTCAACCTCACAAGGATAAGGCAAACGATTTGCCAATGCGACTCTACGGTATCACCAAAATGGATGTAAATAACCCTGAAACAATTCTTCAGCCCGAAATTATTATGGCCGATGAGTTAAAATCGGAGAAACCAGTTGAGATAACCGTTAAAGAGAAGAATGGCAAGAAGATGAGCTTTACGCTTGCAATGGTTGACGAGGGCTTACTCGACATAAATAGGTTTAAAACACCAAATCCACACTCCGAGTTCTACACCCGCGAGGCAATTGGAGTAAAAACCTGGGATTTATACAACGATGTTATTGGCGCTTACGGCGGTAAAATGGAGCGTTTAATCTCCATTGGTGGTGACGATAACCTTAAACCCAACGATGGCGACCAAGCACAACGTTTCAAACCAGTTGTCAGATTCTTTGGTCCTTATGTTTTAGAGAAGGGAGACCGTAAAAAAATCAACTTCAATATGACCAACTACATTGGTAGCGTTAGGATTATGGTTATTGCTGCCAACGAGGGCGCTTACGGCTGGGCGGAAAAGGCTTGTCCGGTTCGTAACGATTTGATGGTTATGGCCACACTTCCGCGTGTACTTGGGCCACAGGAAAACATTAAACTTCCAGTGAACGTATTCACTATGTCGCCCGATATGAAGAAGGTTAAGGTGAAAGTGAAAACCACTTCGAACCTGAAAATTCAGGGTGATAATGAGCAAACCTTGAGTTTCTCGAAACCGGGCGATAAGATTATTTTCT
>CAZTVY010000169.1:0-6296 GCA_964617235.1 uncultured Rikenellaceae bacterium
AATGTATTTAACCATAAAAAAAATATATTATGATAAACTTTGAAAAAATTGGCGATGTAATGGTAATATCTTTCACCAACGATAATAAGTTGAATGTTACCGTAACCCAAAAAATCAAAACCGAGATTATTAAGCTCATTACCCCAAACTCCAAGGTTACTCTTAATTTAAATGGAATTAATTACATTGATAGTACTGGGTTTGGCATGATGCTATCAGTACTTAGGCATTGCAAAAACAACAATTCAGGGCTAAAACTTTGCAACATAACCCCTGAGGTAATGGAATTAATTAAACTGCTCCAACTTCAAAGTGTTTTCGATATTCGCGAAAGCGTTGACGATTGCGTAAAGAGTTTCTAGGAAAATCAAATTGATACTTACTAAGGGTCTTCGAACTTCGGAGACCCTTGTTTTGCTTACGGCGCTAAACCTATTAAATCATTAGGTATCTATTATCTGTAACCTTAACACCTAAAACCATGAACTTCAAAATATTAGTTTTAAACATATTTTTCATACTGTTCACTTGGATTTTGAATGCTCAGAATGTGCAAGAGCCGGAGAAGTTTTTTGGATTCAAGCCTGGCGCAGATTATCAACTATTTAACTACGAAAAGTTAATTGATTATCTAAATTTAGTTGATAAGAGTAACGATATGGTTCAAATGGTCGAAATCGGAAAATCGCCAATGGGCAAACCTATATATGCGCTATTTATTTCATCGGAAGAAAACATAAAAAATCTTGATAAACTTGCTGAGATAAATAAAAAACTGGCTCTCGATTTCACCATTTCCGAAAATGAACAAGCGGAACTGGTTAAAGCGGGGAAGGTTTTTGTTTTGGCAACCCTAACAATGCACTCTTCGGAGGTTGGTCCAACCCAAGCCCTCCCATTAATTGTTTATCAACTACTTACCGATAAATCAGAAGAAACAAAAAAGATACTTAACGATGTAGTGTATATGGCTATACCTTGCCACAACCCCGATGGTATGAATATGGTTGTGGATTACTACTACAAAACCAAAGGAACAAAGTTTGAGGGTTCATCGTACCCAGGGCTTTACCACAAATACATTGGGCACGATAACAACCGCGATTTTGTTACATTAACACAATCCGATACAAAGGCAATATCCGATTTGACGAGTACAAAATGGTTTCCTCAAGTAATGGTTGAGAAACATCAGATGGGCTATACCGGCTCTAGGTACTATGTCCCACCATTCTACGACCCCATAGCTGAGAATATTGAACCTGAACTATATGCTTGGACTAGTATTTTCGGTCACAACATGCTGAACGACTTGACAGCACAGGGCTTTAAGGGTATTAGCCAGAATAACGCTTTCGATAATTACTGGCCAGGCTCTACAGAAACATGTATCTGGAAAAATGTTATTAGCTTTTTAACCGAGGCTGCTAGTGTTAAACTGGCAAAGCCAATTTATATTGAACCCTCAGAACTATCAGGTGGCGGAAAAGGTTTGCCCGAGAATAAAAAGGGAATTAACAACCTTTCTCCATGGGAGGGTGGATGGTGGCGACTTTCTGATATTGTTGCGTTGGAAGTTGCCTCAACCATATCGATGCTTAATACATCATACATCTATAAGGATAAAATTTTAAAATACAGAAATGATGTTTGCAAGCAACAGGTTGAAAAGGGAAAATCGCAGCCTCCATATTACTTCATAATACCACAAAAACAAGCAGATTTAAGCGAACTTGTATCGTTAGTTGAACTGCTTAAAGAACATGGAGTATGGGTTTACAAACTTAAATCGAACATCACTTTAAACAGTTATAATTATAATACAGGAGATATTGTTGTGCCTTTAGCACAGCCTTTCAGGATGTTTGTTAAAGAAGTTCTTGAGGTTCAAAAATACCCGGAACGCAAAATTGTTGCTGGTGGCGATATTATTAGTCCGTATGATATTACATCGTGGTCTATACCACTTCACAAAGGATTAACTTGTCATCAAATTGATACCAGATACCCTGAGTTAGAAAATGGAATTGAGCAAATTAATGATAAATACTCGCTTGAAAATGCTAAATCAGACTCTAAATACGCTATACTATCGTCGAGCAATAATCAATCGTACCAAATAGTTTTTGAACTTTTGGGCAAAGGAATTGCAGTTGAAAGGACTTTAGAAGATGTAAATATTAATGGAGGCGTAATACCCGCCGGAAGTTTTGTTATTGAAAATAGCAATAAGACAAAGGAAGTATTGAGCAAAGCAATTTTTCCAACTCACAGCATAGAATCAACAAGTAATCTGAAACTCTCGGCTGTAAAACTCCCACGTATTGCACTAATCGACCCCAAAATCCAAAGCACCGATGCGGGTTGGACTCGTTTTGTTTTAGATTCATACGGTGTCAAATACTCAGTTCTCACCCCTGAAGAGGTTGTGAGCCTTGATGTTAAAACAAAGTTTGATGTAATTATTCTCCCCAACACCAGCGCCTCAATACTTAAGGAGGGTAAGCAAAAAAGGAATAACCAATTAGTTCCGACCGATTATCCACCTGAATACACAAAAGGAATGGGCTCAAAAGGAGTTGAGAACATTCTTAAGTTCGTTAACGATGGAGGTATAGTAATCTCATGGGAATCATCCACTGAACTATTTGAAGGCACACTATCAATAAACCAACCCAATAGTAAAGAGGAGTTTGTTTTGCCATTCAGAAATGCAGGCGATGCCATTGAAAGAGCAGGCCTTAAGTGCCCTGGTTCACTCATTCGTATTAAACTAAACAACGAATCGCCCATTACGTGGGGACTTGGGAACGAAATTGGAATCTTTTACAGAGGGAGACCTGCTTTTACTACTCAAATACCGAATTTGGATATGGATAGACGAATTATCGGCTATTTTGGCGATGACAATTTACTGATTAGCGGCTACCTTAAAGGCGAAGAGTTCTTAACCAAAAAATCGGCCATAATCTGGATGCAAAAGGGTAAAGGACAGATTATTCTTATGGGCTTTAGTCCTACATTTAGAGCATCGGTGCCAGCAACCTACAAGTTGTTTTTTAACTCAATGTTATTAGAAACCAAATAAATAATGACCAGGTCACTCACTCTTAAGTTCGCACTATTCCTCTCATTTACAGGAATAATGCACACCAATACTAATGCGCAGGAAATTAAAAAAATGGAGTGGTTCTCCGATGCAAAACTAGGAATATTCATTCACTGGGGTATTTACTCGCTAGGAAACACATCGGAGTCGTGGGCTTTTCACAACAAAAGAATAAGCCATACCGACTATATGGCTCAACTTGACAGCTTTACAGCAAGCAATTACAATCCTGAATACTGGGCTGAGATTGTTAAGAAAAGCGGTGCACGTTACTCTGTTATCACCTCAAAGCATCACGATGGTGTTGCGCTATGGGATACAAAGCAGAATAGCCTAAGCACAGTTCACAAAACACCAGCAAAACAAGATTTACTCAAACCCTTTGTTTCTGCTCTTAGAAAAAACGGAATTAAAGTTGGAGTCTACTACTCTTTAATAGACTGGACTCATCCCGATTATCCCGGATTTCTAAAAGACTCATCAAAATATAAGATTGAGGATAGACCTGAAAAATGGCAAAGTTTCTTAAAATTCTGCCATGGGCAAATTGAGGAACTTTCAGCAGAATTTAACCCTGATTTATTTTGGTTCGATGGTGATTGGGAACATAGCGCCGAAGAATGGCAGGCTTCAACAATTAGGACAAATATTCTAAAGCACAACCCTAACGCAATAATTAATGGCCGCTTACAAGGCTTTGGCGATTACGACACGCCCGAACAAAACTTCCCTGTAACTCGCCCGAACCTTAAGTACTGGGAGTTATGTATGACTATGAATGATTCATGGGGATATCAAAAAAAAGACAATAACTATAAAACTCCCTACGAAATTATAACCATTTTTGCCGATGCTATAAGTATGGGAGGAAACCTTTTGTTCGATATCACCCCAATGCAGGATGGTAGCATTCCAAAAATACAAATAGAAACACTGGAGGAAATAGGTAATTGGACAAACAAACACCAAGAAGCAATATTTGGCACACTAGGCGGAATGCCACAAGGACATTTTTATGGGCCATCAACCATATCCAAGGACTCCATAAGCCTTTACCTATTTATTCCGGCTAAAACATCGGGCAGTATTGTAGTTAAAGGGCTTAATAACTCCATAAAATCAATTACAATGGTTGGAGATAGTACAAAACTTAACCATAAAATTGTTGGGAAAATATCCTGGAGCCACGTTCCTGGTTTAGTTTACATTGATATCCCTGAAATTGTCCAGGATAAGTATATGTCGGTTATTAAATTAGAACTTGATAAACCTTTAAAACTCTATAGAGGCAAAGGAGGTTTTCAATAATAAAAAAGGGGAATTGCTTCCCCTTTCCGTTTATTCCATTCCTTCCATTACATCCTCGTTCTCATTTCGTTTCTCTCTTCGCATCTTATAATTATTTATTTTGTAGGAGAACCCAACAAAAACAACCCGACTATCTCTTCCACTCTCACTATAGGAAGTGAACCTTGTATCCCAAGTGTTTGATTTATGAGTTTGGGTTTTGAAAATATCACTAACCCTTAAGGTTATTGTACCCTTGTTGTTTAACACATTAATTCTAGCACCCAAATCAACCCAGTACATTTCCTTGGTCTCTCCTTGTGCTCCGCCCATCATAAAGAATCCACGACCAGAACCTCCAGCTGAAATAACCTTTGAACGGTAGTTTCCATTAATTTGAAAATCGATATTCTTTCCAATAGTGAAAAACGAAGTTAACTTAGCGGTCCAAGCAGTACCCTCATCGGCTCCTTGTGAAACATCACCATGAAGTTTAGTGTAAAAATAGCTGTAGTTTGCATTAACTCTCCACCACTTCGTAAAAGTCTGCGTTATAACTCCTTCCAAACCATAACTTTCGTTTCGCGAAAGATTAATGTATGTTGATAGTGTAGGACGAATTGAAACAGTATCTATTATAGTCATTTTTCTTGAAAACCCATTACGAGTATCTCTATAGTAAACAGATGCACTAACCTTTGTTTTTTGATAGTTTAGATTATAGCTAAGGTCAACCGATGAGGTAAACTCTGGCTCTAGGTATGGATTTCCTTTTGACCAATAGTATTTATCCGATGTATTGATAAATGGATTCAATATAAAAGAATTTGGTCGGTTTACTCTTCTGCTATACGAAATCTGGAAACTATTCTTTTGATTTGGCTCCCAACGAAGGTGCATACTTGGAAAAAAATTCAACCTACTTGTATCTACTTTCTCTCCTGTTGAGCGTTGATCCGAACTTGTTATTTGATTCTCGACTCTAATTCCAACTTGGTAACTAAATTTATTATCGGCAAAAGTATTGGAGTAAATTCCATATGCAGAATAAATTTGTTCGCTATATACAAATCTATTGGAACGTTTTGGGTCAAAATACCACTGACTCAACGGAGTATTTAAGGTATCATAAACATAATCGGCATCGCTCTTTCGAATAGTCCCTTTAAGTCCTGTCTCCAAACGTCCTCCATTGCCAATTGGTCTTACATAGTCCGTTTGGGCTGTAAGAGTATTAGACCAACTATCGGTAAAAGAACGTTCCTGAGCAATATTTTCTAATATATTACCTTTATTTTCACCATTATTTCTTGAAAAAAACATATCAGCAGTCCATTCCTGCCCAGGAGTATCTGAGGT
Source organism: uncultured Rikenellaceae bacterium (assembly GCA_964617235.1). Lineage (GTDB taxonomy): Bacteria > Bacteroidota > Bacteroidia > Bacteroidales > Tenuifilaceae > SB25. The sequence goes on from CAZTVY010000169.1 coordinate 5,756, forward strand.
TCTTTTAAAATTCAGGGCGTATTCTTGGCCTACTCCAGTATTACTATTATCGCTAATTCTCTCTGAAATTGAACTATTCGTATTAAAATTATTACTGTCTTTGGATACGGATAAATTATTGTTATCAAATCCACGAACATTAAATGAACCTGTAAAAGATAGAGTAGTTTTAGAATTAATTGAATAATCTAAACCTCCTCTAAAATTATTGAATAAGCCATCCCTGAATCCATCCTGATTTTGAATTAGATAAATAGATGAATCAAGTAGAGTATTCTTATCAACAATAGTTGTTCTATCGCTATTTGAATAACTATCCATTCTCATCTTTCTAAAATCGTAATTAGCAAAGAAGTTAAACTTATTCTGACGTACATTCAAATTTACAGAACCATTATATTTATCGCCAGTTCCGGCCATCAAACTAACCATTCCATTGTAACCTGGCTCCTTTTTCTTCTTAAGAACAATGTTGATAATACCAGAAAGTCCATCGGGGTCGTAACGAGCCGAAGGGTTAGTAATTACCTCTACACTCTGT
>CAZTVY010000170.1:0-6291 GCA_964617235.1 uncultured Rikenellaceae bacterium
GATTTTGATAGCTAACCCAAACAAATTATCCTCTAAAGAATAATGCTTTTATAATTAGACTTGCCATTTTAGGATTTTCCTTTAAACGGCGAGTAGAGTAACCAAACCACTGCTTACCATAAGGAACATAAACGCGCATTGTGTGTCCCTTTGTAACTATGGACTTCCTTAATTCAGGAGTTACACCGTAAAGCATCTGGAACTCGTACATATTTTTAGGAACATTGTACTTTTCAATTAGCTTGTAAGCACCTTCCACCAAAGGCTTATCGTGAGTTGCAATGCCTGGATAAACTCCATTCTTCATCATAAACTCCAAGTCCTCAAGGAAATGTTGGTTAATTTCCTCGTATTTTTTGTAAGCAATTGCAGCAGGCTCAACATAAATACCCTTGCATAGACGATAGTTTAAAGGGATTTCTTTTGAATGAATATCCATTAAGTTCTCCAAATCACTCAAAGTTCTCTTTAAATAAGCCTGAACAACAAGACCTACGTTCTTAGGAAACTCGGCTTTAAGTCTACGGTAAAGTTCAATCTCCATGTCGGTGCAAGGAGAATCTTCCATATCAACCCTAATGAAGTTGTTGTACGAAGCTGCTTTTGCAACTATTTCGCGAATGTGCTGGTAGCAAACTTCCTTATCGAGCAACAAACCAAACATTGTTGGTTTTAGCGAGTAGTTACCGTCAATCTTCTCCTTCTCAATAGTATCGATAAGTTCAAGATACTCAACTTTATTCTTTTCAGCCTCATCGAGGTTTTTGATAAATTCGCCAAGAATATCAATTGTAACCTTAATACCCTCCTTGTTTAACTCTTTTGAAACACGGATAGCGTCGGCAACACTTTCTCCCGCAATGTAACGCTTAGAGAAAATCCAGATAAGTTTTTTTGGAAAATAGGGCAGCATTGCTGCAATCATTTTATTGAACATAGTTTATGTTTGTTTAAAAGGTTATTCATAAAATTGGTTGCAAATGTAATAGATACATAAGTTTATAAACTCTGACATTTGTTAGCATTTTATTTAACAATGAAATTTTTCTAGCCTAGCAATCTTGTTTACACCTAAATATCAGACAATAAAATCATTACAAATATCATAAATCAGTATTCCTTTTGCCATGCCAGCACAATTGACCTTGCTCATTTCGAATAATCTTTCCATTGTCGAGCAAATATCGAATTACTTTTACAACTCTGTCTGGATTTCGTTTTAGACTATCTATCAACTCCTCGTCGGAGCGGGGAGTTTGAGTGATTGCTGATTTTATTCCTTCCAAAATCATGTCGAATTCATACTTGCTCATGTCCAACTCGTTGCGCTGGGTGCAGATGTCGCACTTGCCGCATCGGTACGAGTCCTTTTCGCCAAAGTACTCGCTCAGCATTTGGCTACGGCATTTTGTCTGGCTGCGGGCGTATGTAATAAGCGCATCAACACGGCTAACAAATCTATCGTGGAGCATCCTGTACGATTCGGGATTTATCCTCAGGTTTTTCTCATCCAGCCGCTCCTCGGTCATAATTATAAGCGGTGTGCGCTTCCTGGGGATGTAATTAATAACCTTATGTCGGCTTAGCGTTTTAAGGTTTTCCAGAATCTTATCGGTAGGCATTGCGGCCAAGCGGCTAAGGTAAGCCTCATCAACCCTAACATACTGGGAGAATACTCCGGTGAAGTTTCGTAGAATCACCTTGATAAACCTATCCATATCGGCGTGCGCCACCTGATACTTGTACAGTTCCTGCTTATCGACCGTAAACATTAAACGGCTAGGGTTGTCCAGTTCATCGGTTAACTCAATATATCCTTCGCGTTCTAATATTTTTAGCGAGTTGTATGCTTTTACGGAGTTCATTCGGTAAACCGAGCAGAAATCCATTAGGTTAAAATCGTATATTTCGCCTTTGCCGGCGCCTATTGTTATGTTTAGGTAAGAGCCCAATGCCTGATAGGTTCTTTTAATATCCTCAATTGGCGGGAAGTTTGCCTCCAACCGTTGGTCAATTTTGGATGCATCGGAATCGTTGAAAAGCAGTACTGCGTAGGCCAATTTTTGGTCGCGCCCTGCACGCCCTGCTTCCTGAAAGTAGGCCTCGGGAGAATCGGGTAAATCAATATGAACTACAAACCGCACATCGGGCTTGTCAATCCCCATTCCAAACGCATTGGTAGCCACAACAATCCGAGTCTTATTGGCTTGCCAGTCGGCTTGCTTGGCGTTCCGAATTTCCATTGTTAAACCTGCGTGGTAGTAATCGGCCGAGATACCCTCCTTGCGGAGCATCAACGCTATCTCCTTGGTTTTATCGCGACTGCGAACATACACTACGCCAGTTCCGGGAATACTATTTACAATTTTTAGCAGATGCTTTATTTTATCCTCTACGTTGCGGACAAGGTAAACAAGGTTATCGCGGGCAAAACTCATCCTGAAAACTTTGCCATTTCTGAAACCAAGTTTCTGCTGAATATCGTCCACCACATCGGGAGTTGCAGTTGCAGTAAGCGCTAGGAATGGCACTTCCTTGGGCAGAAGTTCGCGTAGTTCTACAATTTTCAGGTACGAAGGCCTAAAGTCGTAACCCCATTGCGATATACAGTGCGATTCATCTATAGCCACCATGTTCACCTTCATCTTGCGCAATCGCTCCCTGAATAGCTGTGTGGTTAAGCGTTCCGGCGAAACGTATAGGAATTTAACCTCGCCGTAGGCACAGTTATCCAACTCCACATCAATTTCGTGCTTGGATAAGCCTGAGTAAATTGCTGTAGCCCTTATGCCTCGTTTTTTTAGATTCTCCACCTGGTCCTTCATAAGGGCAATAAGCGGCGTTACAACAATACAAATACCTTCCATAGCCAATGCTGGTACTTGAAAAGTAATTGACTTTCCACCGCCAGTTGGCATTAAGGCAAGCGTATCGTTCCCATTGTAAACCGACTCAATTATATCGCGTTGTATGGAACGGAACGAACTGTAACCCCAATAATGTTTAAGTATTTGCTCAAATCTATCCAAAGCCAAATTGTTTATTACAAAAATAGCTGATTAAGTTGGAAGTAGAAAGTGTGAAGTAGGAAGTCAGAAATAGGGAGTAGGAAGATGAGAGTGGAAAGCCGGGAGATAGAAGTTGAAAACTGGATGTTGTAGTTGGAGTTTTGCCAAAAGAAACATAAGATGGTTGCTTTTTAAATAAATTGGAAAGCATTATGAGTTTCTTCAAACTTCCCGCTTCCATCTTCCAACCCTTCATCGATAGACCTTCCTCTTTCACATAATATAACACACATTTTGTATATTGATTTTCAAAGAACAATTGAGGTTCCGCTATTTTTTTATAACTTGCCGCATTTTTAAACATTAACCTGTTCAACATATGTCATTCTACAGCAACAAAGTAATGGCCGATGGGCTTACATTCGACGATGTGCTACTAGTTCCAGCATATTCAGAGGTTCTACCCCGGAATGTGGATTTAACCACTCGTTTTAGCCGAAACATTCAGATTAAAGCACCCATAGTTTCTGCAGCTATGGATACCGTAACCGAATCAGCATTGGCTATTGCAATTGCCCGAGAAGGTGGAATTGGTGTAATTCATAAGAATATGAGCATTGAGGCGCAAGCCCGCCAAGTGCGTGAGGTTAAACGTGCCGAGAATGGAATGATTTACGAACCCGTTACAATTAACCCCGATGCCACAGTTGGCGATGCTTTAGCGTTGATGCGCGAGTATCACATTGGAGGGATTCCCGTGGTGGATAAAGCCGGGTTGCTTATAGGTATTGTTACCAACCGCGATTTACGTTTTCATGAAAACATGAAAACCCCAATTCGCCAAGTGATGACAAGCAAAAATATTATCACCACAACTAAATCAATCGACCTTGAGAGGGCAACCGCAATTCTTAAGGAGCATAAAATTGAGAAATTACCCGTTGTGGACGAGAACAATAAACTGATAGGATTACTTACGTACAAGGATATTACCAAGGTTAAGGACAACCCAAATGCCAGCAAGGACTCAAAAGGACGTTTACGCGTTGCGGCTGGTGTTGGAGTTACTGGCGACACAATGGCACGTGTAAAAGCCCTTTATGATGTAATGGTTGATGCTGTTGTAATTGACACAGCCCACGGTCACACTAAAGGCGTAAACGAAATGCTTAAACAGGTTAAGCGCGAGTTCCCCAACTTAGAGGTTGTTGTTGGGAATATCGCAACCGCTGATGCTGCAAAGATGTTAGTTGATAATGGTGCCGATGCAGTTAAAGTTGGTATTGGGCCAGGTTCAATCTGTACAACACGTATTATTGCTGGCGTTGGTGTACCTCAGCTAAATGCAATTTGGGATGTTGCCAACGCTATTAAAGGAACAGGGGTACCAGTTATTGCCGATGGTGGTATTCGTTACTCAGGTGATATTGTTAAAGCCCTTGCAGCAGGAGCCGACACCATTATGGCAGGTTCTCTATTTGCAGGAGTTGAGGAATCGCCCGGCGAGACTATCATTTATAACGGTCGTAAGTTTAAATCGTATCGTGGAATGGGCTCACTCGATGCTATGCAGCAAGGCTCAAAGGATAGGTATTTCCAAGATGTTGAAGACGATATCAAGAAGCTTGTACCCGAAGGAATTGTAGCACGTGTACCATACAAAGGAACTATGAACGAAGTTTTCTACCAAATGATTGGTGGTTTGAAGGCTGGTATGGGCTACTGCGGTGCTCCAAACCTTGAAAAACTTAAGGATGCTAAATTTGTAAAAATTACTCACGCCGGTATGGTTGAGAGTCACCCTCACGATGTGGCAATTACCCGCGAGGCTCCAAACTACAGCCGCGACGGAGGAGCATAGCATTTAAAAATACTAATTAGATATTTAACCCATTAAGTTGTATTTAAAATTTGTAAGAATGAGACGTGTAAAAGGTATTATTGTTGTTGCAATTACTGCTTTGGCTTATAACATTGCAATTTCACAACCACTATCACAAAAGGTACTACTTACAATTGCCGATAATCCTGTAACTGTTAATGAATTCAAAAGCATCTACTTGAAAAACAACGTATCGGGCAATTCAATAGATAAGAATGTACTGGAAGACTACCTTAAACTTTTCATCAACTTCAAACTAAAAGTACAAGCAGCCAAGGATGCTAAAATTGACACATCATCGGCTTTCATTTCGGAGTACCAAGGATACATTAAGCAATTATCACAACCCTACTTAACCGATGCTGCTAGTGATGAGCAACTGCTCAACGAAGCTTACGAGCGAATGCAGTACGAGGTAAGTGCTAGCCATATTCTTATTAACGTTCCAGAGAATGCATCGCCTAAAGATACTCTACTACTCTATAAAAAGGCATTAGAGGCTCGCTCTAGAATAATTAAAGGTGAGCAGTTTGGTGCCGTAGCTATTTCGACAAGCAATGATCCCTCAGTTGCTCGTAATAGTGGATATCTAGGTTATTTTACCGCATTCCAAATGGTTTACCCATTCGAAACCGCAGCGTATAACACCCCTATCGATTCAATATCGAAACCAGTTCGTACACGCTTCGGGTATCATATAATTAAAGTTCATGGCAAGCGTCCTGCTCAAGGTCAGGTTAAGGTTGCGCATATAATGATTCGCGTTCAACCTAACGCTAACCCGCAAGATGCGGAGAATGCCCGTAAAAAAATTGTTGAAATTAGCGACAAACTTAAAGCAGGTGCCGACTTTGTAACTATTGCCAAGGAAGAATCGCAAGACCCAAACACCGCAAAAAATGGTGGCGAATTACCTTGGCTAAGTTCTGGTCAAATTATCCCAGAGTTTGAACGCGTAGCATTCGGTTTAACTGCGGACGGACAAATATCTGAACCATTCCAAAGCACATTTGGCTGGCATATAGTAAAGCGTATTGGGAGAAAAATGGTTGGTACTAAGGAGGAAATGCTACCCGAAATAAAATCGAATGTTGCACGCGATTCTAGAAATCAAAAATCGCGAGAGTCCTTTATCAAGAAAATCAAGAAGGAGTACAACTTCAAGGAGGATACTGCAAAACTGAACGTTGTTGCAGAAATGTTAGATTCTTCGTTATACCGTGGCGAATGGAAGGCCAAAACTGTTAAGGATAATGCTGTCATTTTTGAATTCACTGGTGGTAGTTATAGAATTTCCGATTTTGCAAGTTTTATTGAGACTAATCAACGCTTTATTGGCCAAAATACATTAAAAGGTTTTATTAAGGTAGCCTATGGTGAATGGATTAATAGAATAATTAT
>CAZTVY010000171.1:0-6188 GCA_964617235.1 uncultured Rikenellaceae bacterium
AACTAAAAACCCAATTACAAAAACCTCAAACCTCCCCCCCCCCCCCCATAAGTATGTTATAGAACACAAAATCATTCACAGGTCGGAAGTGTGGCTGCCGACCTGTCCGTTTACTTTGTATTAACCAATCCATTGAAGTAAACTGCGCAGGATGTATTGTGTTTATTATTAATTTTAAAAACTAGATTAAAATGAAAACATTAAATGAAAATCTTTTGGGTGATTTTAAACTTCAAAATGCAGAGATGAAGTCTTTAAAAGGAGGATTACCAACTGTTGTTGATGTTATAACAACTTCAGGTAAGCATGGCAACGGTATGTGTGTTAACGATAAGCATACGTTCTATGATAATGGTAGAAGTTCTTTTGAATGGGTTTACACTCAGTGTTAGAGATGTCAAAGTAATTTAAGGAGGCTGTCTGTAAAGTATTTTTATGTCTCTGAGAATTGAATATTTGAAAACTTCTAAGATAGGAGTACAAATAAAAATAGGGTGTCTAGGATTTTTTAGACACCCTAAATAAAAATTAATATATGAAAAGGATACAATTATTTTTGATATGTTTCTTTGCTTTTAATGCTTTTGGTCAGTCTCAAGAAAGTTTTATTAATTATCATAATTCAGTCAATAAAATTGAAATTTTTGTTCGGAAGCAACTATATTCGGAAGCAATTTCTATGTATGAACAATTACAAAAGGAATATCCGCGCTTTTTTTACAAGGATTTACACAATTTGAGTATCTGCTACTTAAAGGTTGAAAAATTAGACAGCGCAATTAGTATTGCTCGCCGATTGGTTCTTCAAGGCTACACTTTTGATGATTTTTATAAATACAATGAGTATAATTGTATTACTAATAACCCCTTGTGGGGTAATTTTTTAGCCACCTATCCTAGGTTACGTTTTGAATACGAAAAGACGATTGATCATACATTCGTTGATATGGTTAATAGGGCTATAGCGTTTGACCAGCAGTATCAGGATAGCAGTGATGCAAAACGAGATTCTGTTTACTACTATCAGGGAGTAAACCTGTTCAATTATATGTTTAAGCATGGTTTCCCCAATTTCTACTTAAACAGAGAGAATGTAAACGCAAATCGTTTGATGGGTATGCTTAGGCATTTCTTTTATATGTCTCAGATTTTGGAGAATGATCCCGATTTATCTATTACCAAGCCATATTCTAATATGGTTATTGATAAAAAATATGAAGAATTATTATATAATGCAATTGTTGAAGGGAAATTACCTCCATCAATCTTTGTTGATATAATGTATCGATTTGATAGTAGCCCTTATGGTTTTCTTGGAATTACTTTCGATTTCGATAAAGAGATTACTTATATCGATTTAAGTTTGGGCAGTAGTTCAACTGTTGAGGATATAAACTTAAAGCGAAGATCTATAGGTTTGTTTGAGATTGATACGCTATCATCTGCTAATGTAGAGGGGACATGGTACGGTCAGGTTTCGGTTAGGGAAATGAAGGAGGCTATGCTGAATTGTGATACTTGTAATACTGTTTATGATTATTTTGATGTTGCAAGGCCAATTAGGGAGAAAATACAATTTTCTTATGAGAATAAGGAGTTATCCAGTTTTATTTTAAATTATGATCCTGCAAATCTTAACCATGCTCAGATGAAAAATTCTACAAAATATATGAAAAATCTAAAAAAGAAATAGCATGAAATTGTTAATCATTCCAAATTATTCCGCTGTAAATGATATTAGTTTTGAGCGAAACATTAGATATTACCACCGATAGAGTTATTGATTGGTTATATAGTTTTGGTTATAAAGATGTGCTAAGAATTAATGACGGGACACCTATCTATGTAAAACACATAAGTATTGGTTCCCCAAAAAGTGAGATAATTCTTTGTGCAAACGATCGTGTTTTTAATATTGAGGAAGTCTGTTTTTATTGGTATAGGAGGGGGCTTTTTTCTTTTGATATTTTACCATCAATAGACTTCGAGTTAAATTCAAATCTTGATAAGTTATTGTGGTTTCATAAAAACGAGTGGTATCCAATAAGAAATTACATAATTAATAAATTTGAGTTAAAACCACATATTGGAAATTTACACAAATCAATTAGCAATAAGATAATCAACCTAGAAATAGCAAGGGCGTGTGGTTTAAAAATACCCCAAACTAGTATTTCTAATTATTCTGAGATATTAAGACAACAGATGTTGGATTCAAAAGAGTATATATGTAAGCCTGTTAGCGAATTTATTGATTTTGTTGATACGGACTATGAGTATAGCACTTTTACTCGTAAACTTAGTACTGAGGAATTACTTGAACCCTCTCATTATTCTTCACCTCAATTAATACAAGAGTACATTGATAAATGGATAGAATTAAGGGTGTTTATTTTGAAAGATAAGGTTTTTTCTATGGCAATTTTTTCGCAAAAATACCAAGATACTAGTGTCGATTTTAGAGCAGGGGATTTAGATTCCCAATATAGAGTTGCTCCTTTTGAATTACCAGATGAAATTACCCAAAAGTTGTTACAATTTATGAGTAATGCTGGTTTGGATAATGGTTCCATAGATCTAATACTAACTAATGATGGAGAATATGTTTTCCTTGAAGTAAACCCTATTGGTATAATTGATATGGTTTCGAAGCCATGTAATTACCATATTGAAAGAGAAATAGCTTTGCAAATAATTCAATCAATAGATGAAGCATAATTGTAATAAGATAAATCAACCGTCTCTCTGCTTGAAAAGGACTGAGGTTATAAAAGGTCAGGATATTATTCCTGTATTTATTAACTGTAAAAGGGTGCAAAATCCTAAAAGATTTTTAATTTCTCATAATCGAATTATTTCTACTGTTTTCTAAATATGAGTAATCTTCAAAAGTCAAAACATTATTCAAAGTTTGCTAATTGTATTGCTGTGAAAGGCTATTTGCATGGAATAGTTATGGATCTTCAGCGAAAACAATATTTATTTGTGCCTATTAATACAATAGGAGTTTTGGAGAAGAAATCTTTTTGTGCAGATGAATTTAGCCCAGAATATAACAAGTTTATTGACTTTTTAGAACAAAATGAAATTATCTTTCCAATAAATAAAAAGAATGTAGATTGTTTTCCATCTTTCAATATGGATTTCCTAACACCATCAATTATTGATAATTCAATAATTGATGCTGATGAGTTAACTCTAAATGATGTTTTTTTATTTATTAATCAATTAGATACGCTATTATGTAATTCGGTGCAGTTCAGGTTTTATAGTAAGCCTGAGAAATATTGTTTGTTATCTATATTAGATGCAATTAATGCAAGTTCAATTGAATCTGTGGAGATATTAATGCCAGAGGTAGAGTGGTTAAATGATTCAGCTCTAAAGGAGTTTGCTTTTAATAATAAAAAATTAACATCATTATTTTTTCATTCAGCAAAGAAGGATAATAAAAATTATTACAATCAAACAACGGTAACAAGGTTTGTTCATCCAATAAAATCGTTTCAAAATTGTGGGAATGTTAAACTGGGTTATTTTTATGTTGATATAGGATTAACTACATTGTCTTATTCTTATAACACTTGTCTTTTCAAAAAAATATCCATAGATGCACAGGGCTATATCAAAAACTGCCCATCCTGTACCCAATCATTTGGAAATATAAAAAACACCACATTGAAGCAAGCTTTGGAGCATCCCGATTTTAAAAAGTTATGGAGTATAACAAAAGACCAAGTTGATGTTTGCAAGGACTGTGAGTTTCGCCATATGTGTACCGATTGCCGTGTTTACATAAAAGACCCCGAGAATATTTATTCTCAGCCATCCAAATGTACCTACAACCCATACATTGCCAAATGGCAAGGAGAAGATGGGTATGTCCCTGTTGAGGAGTGTGGCACTTACTCCCGTGAAAAAGGTTTTGTTGTAAACCATGAACGAGTTGCTGAACTAAACGCTCAAATTTGGGGTGAGTGATATAAATTGTTACTTTAGCTCTTCAAAATTACAAAAAATGCTTTCTTTCCCCCATTATTCCCAGTACGATGCCATGGATTGCGGTCCAACATGCCTGCGTATAGTTGCAAAGTACTATGGCAAGCACTATAAGTTGGATACTCTGCGCAATCGTAGCCATATCACCCGCGAGGGTGTTAGCCTTTTGGGTATTAGCCGTGCGGCAGAGAGTATAGGTTTCCGTACAATGGGCGTTAAAATTAGCTTTGAGCAATTTAAAACTGAGGCTCCGCTACCAGCCATTGTGCACTGGAACCAGAACCACTTTGTGGTGGTTTATAAAATTACTGGCAAAAAAGGGCAGGAGGTTGTGCATGTTTCCGACCCTGCCGCGGGTTTAATTAAGTACCCCGTAAACGAGTTTTTGAACTGCTGGCAATCCACAACAGAGGGTGATGAGAAGCAGGGCATGGCGTTGCTCCTAGAGCCCTCACCCGATTTTTACTCCTCGGCCGATGAAAAGTTGAATAAACGTAGTCTATCTTATATTTTTAAATATTTACAGCCCTTCCGTAGGTTAATTGTACAGCTATTCCTTGGTTTGTTATTAGGGAGTTTGCTGCAATTGCTTTTGCCTTTCCTAACGCAGAGCATAGTAGACCAAGGTATTGGCAATAGGAATATCAGTTTTATATACTTGGTGCTAATTGCGCAGTTGGTGTTAACGCTAAGCCGCGTTTCGGTTGAGTTTATCAGGGGGTGGATTCTCCTACATCTGGGAACACGGGTTAATGTATCGCTAATCTCCGATTTTCTGGCTAAGTTAATGCGCCTACCAATGCGCTTTTTCGATACCAAAATGACTGGCGATTTAATGCAACGTATTGGCGACCATAAACGTATCGAGAGTTTTCTGACTGGAACTTCGCTGAACGTTATATTTTCGTTTGTCAATGTAATAATCTTTGGTTTTGTATTGTTGATTTACAGTTACAAGATTTTTGCGGTATTCTTTATAGGTAGTGCGCTTTACGCATTGTGGGTGGTGCTGTTCCTTAAAAAACGTGCCGAGTTGGATAATCGTAGGTTTGCGCAGATGTCGGCAAACCAGAGTAATGTTATTCAGCTTATCCAGGGAATGCAGGAGATTAAGTTGAATGGTTGCGAGCAGCAGAAACGGTGGGAGTGGGAGAATATTCAGGCAAAACTGTTCCGTGTTAGCGTAAAGGGATTGGCTTTAAGCCAGTATCAGCAGAGTGGGGCTTTTTTGCTGAACGAAACTAAAAATATCATTATAACAATTCTTGCAGCTAAAAGCGTGGTGGATGGTAATATGACTTTGGGTATGATGTTGGCTGTACAGTACATTATTGGTCAGCTAAACAGTCCCATTGAGCAGCTTATTAGTTTCTTCAATGCTATGCAGGATGCAAAAATTAGTTTGGAGCGTTTAAGCGAGATTCACCTTCGCGACGATGAGGAGAAATTGGAGGATAACCTTGTTGCAGATATTCCCTCCGATGCCGATTTAAGCGTCGAGAATCTTTCGTTCCGTTACGAGGGTCCCGATAGCGAGTTGGTGCTAAACAATATCAACATAAAAATCCCTGTTGGTAAGCAGACAGCCATTGTGGGAACATCAGGGAGTGGAAAAACCACTTTGGTGAAGCTACTACTTGGTTTTTACCCACCAAGTTCAGGCGAAATACTGCTAGGCCAAAATAATATTGATACATACAGCATCCGCCATTGGCGCGAGGAGTGTGGAGTGGTTATGCAGGATGGTTTTATCTTTTCCGATACCATTGCACATAACATAGCACCTGGCGCGGAGAGTATCGATAAGCAGCAGTTGATAAGAGCTGCTAAAATTGCCAATATCTACGATTTTATAACATCGTTGCCACTTGGTTTCAACACTAAGATTGGAGGCGAAGGACACGGATTAAGTCAAGGACAGAAACAGCGAATACTAATTGCACGTTCGGTATACAAGAATCCCAAGTATATTTTCTTCGATGAGGCCACCAACTCATTGGATGCAAGTAACGAGCGAATGATACTTGAGAATATGCAGGAATTTTTTAAGGGCAGAACGGCTGTTGTTGTGGCGCATAGACTGAGCACTGTGAAGAATGCCGACCAAATTATAGTACTGGAAAAAGGCAATGTTGTGGAGGTTGGTACTCATAAGGAATTAACGGCTAGCAAAGGTGCTTACTATAAAT
>CAZTVY010000172.1:0-6164 GCA_964617235.1 uncultured Rikenellaceae bacterium
AAAATAACAAAATGGCGGGGTGCTTGGGCTGATGCTAAAAAAACATCGAAAAACTTGTGATACTGATATGCCTTAGCAACTTTTGTTTTGCTGGTCTTGTACTCAATAACTTTCGCCTTTGTATCAGATTCGTTGGTTTTGGTGTTTTTGGCAGTGGCATTACCAACAAATATCCACGCAAAAAGTATTGCGAGAATATAGGGGAGAATGTTACATGAAAAACCAACAAAAAACATAAAGTCAGAATGAAAATTCAGGTGCAAATATAAACTTTAACACCTGAATAAATGGGGAAGTAATGGTTATCTATTAAATTTTTTCTCTGTGTATCGTTTAAAATTAATAAGAATAGAGTGCCAACCATCTCTTTGTAAATCTATTGAGTTTTCACTTTCAGCTTCAAATATTTCAGTTACTATGGTATGGCTGTTAATTAACAAAAACTCTACTTTGACTTTTCTTCCATCATCAATTGTATATTCAATTAGTTTATTTGGGATTACATTGAAGTATTTTCCAGTAAAATCAAACCCGAAGTTACCATCTTTCGCCTCCATTCTATAATTAAATGTTCCGCCAATTCGCAAATCATTAATTGCGGATGTAGTATGCCAATCGTCCGATGCGTTATTCCTTTGAGTAATATCCTTTGGTGTAGTCCAGCATTTCCAAACAAAATCAATTGGAGCGTCAACACTCAAGGTTAATGTTATAGTAACTTTATCATTTAATTCCATAGCATAATTACTTTGCCACACAATTGAACATCCAATTTACTCCAAATCTATCAGTACAGCTACCATACAATGCACCCCAAAACATATCTTGAAGTTCCATCTTAACTGTTCCCTTATCGGATAAAGCCTTGAATAAACGTTTTGTCTCCTCACGTGTATCGGGCTCAAGGTTGATGTAAATGTTATTACCAAAATTCACCTTAAATCCCATGGATTCTGGTGCATCGGTTCCCATTAACTTGTGACCTCCAAGAATTGGTAACTCTATGTGCATAATTAGGTTTTTGTCCTCCTCGGCCAAAGGGGGCATTCCTTCGGTTGCAGGTATATCGCTAAAGCGAGCAACGCCTCCGCCTGAGAACTCTCCACCAAACACCGATTTGTAAAAATTGAACGCTTTCTCAGTATTTCTTTGAAAGTTGAGGTATGTACTAACCTGTGCCATAACCATTATTTTTTTGTTTATACTTATTGATAAACAAAAGTTCAAAACCATTGTTCGGACAAGACTTTTAAGGCATATTATGTTTTATACCTATACCTTCTCCAGAATGGAAGTTTGGTTAATGATGTGTATGTGATAAGAAAATTGATGAATTTGAATCGAAGTAGAAAATGAAGAATTCTATACCCAAAGAATACAATGGTAAATCCAAGTATAATCTGCAATATGGTATAGATTGTGTTAATGTATTTTGATAACTCTGCACTCAAAACTCCATTGTTTGTCAATAGGTTAATAATAAGCATTGGCAAAAGAAAGAATGCTGCCCACCACACTAAAAAACTAAAACCGTGTGCAGTTTCAATGGCTCCTTGCTTGCAAGTGTTCATACAATGCATACAGCTCTCGCAACTAAACTTCCAGTAAGGACGATTATCGACCATATCAATTGCCTTTACTGCACATTGTTTAGCACATATACCACACGAATTACACTTGTTGGATGCAAAGAATGTTTTAGCAATCATAAAACGACCCATAAAGTAGTACGGAATGGCTATTGGAGCCACCATTATATCGAGTGGGAAAAAAGCCAACCAACGATAATCGTTTTTTCCATCAATCAGTTTATTCGCAAATCTATGGCTAATTCTTTCGCATCGAGCAGTAATGGATTGGGTGACTTTTTTTCTAAGTCCTGGATGCAGCGATATCCAGTTCGACGGCATATCCATTGGTCGGATGTTTACGCATCGGTACCCTTTCAATCGAAGAATGAGTGCTGGCAAAAACAGCGCAATTCCGCTTAATCCGGGCATAAAAATCTTATAGAGTTTCATCCCAGCCTGTGTGTTTAACACAAAGAATTTGGCCTTCACGGTTTTGGGGAACTTTGCAATAAAATCTAGTACTACTGGAGGAGCATTGAATCCGTGAGTAGGGTAACAAAAACCAACGAGAGTATTGGAATTTATTGTCGACACATCAGGACTTAGTCCTTTTTTAATCTCGATGATTTGCGTTGGAATGCTTTTTTCTTGGAAAGTTTCATTTATCCAATTGGCAACGGCTTTAGCGTTTCCTGTGCCTGAAAAGTAAAATATGATAAGATTCTTATACATAACTTCTTATTATGAATCACCCTCTTAATCTTTGAATTACTGTGGTTTCAAAGTTATAACTTCCAATGCAAAAGCGTTCAACATTAAACTTTTTCTTTTCTAAATAATTTTCAATAAAATGTATTGATGGAGCGTAATGAAATTTGCCTCCATTCTTTAATGAGTTTAGAATCTGCATATAATTTTTTGCGTACTCTAGGAAATTTCCATCATTCCTTAGATGGTGATGATAAAAATGGTTTGAAAAACCAAGATTACTGATTATAGTTCCCCATTTCGAATTCCCATAATTATATTCCAACCAGTCGGCAGTCGACAAATAAGATTCTGGTTGTACTAATCTATCTATTCCATATGCTTCAATTCCATTACTTCGGAAATACTTAACTAGTAAGCCTTGAACACCACAGCCGATATCAAGAACAGGTGAATTAATTTCCGTAATATTAATTTTCAAAATATCAAGTTGAAGTTCAGCACTATATTCTGCACATGTAATTGGTTCAATTAATTCGTCTTGGTCAACATAGACATCTTGTGCAAAGGAGTTTGTTTTGGTTAACCAGTCTTTTAAATTATTATAGTGGTTTCCGGCAATTATCTCAATAGGTTTACTTTGATTCTTAATTGTAGCAAAAAGTTCAGAGTATATATATCTTAAATTCTGTTTAGCCTCACTATTAAAGGAAAAGTATTGATTTATTCTACAAAACTCTCTTAAGCACTTATCTGTTGCATAATCAATAATCAAACTTTCGGATTCTTTATCAACTAAGTTTAGCCCTTGAATTGATTTAATTGTATCTTCAATAAACTTCATTGAATTCAAGGAGTCGATATTGAATAGATTTTTTCCCCTATTGAAGTCAATTTGTTTGTCGATTCGTTTCCGTAAATTATCCATTAAATGACGAAATACATTTAACAATAAATCTATAGTTTTTCGATATGTAAACCTAACGATAACTTTTCAATTTCAGCATTAACTTCTTCAAGGGTTTCTGCTTTAAATAGAGGTACAACTTCTTTTTTCGATTCAAAAAGATATATTCTATAGTTCTTATCAGCAGTGTCAAGGGTTCTATTCCCTTTGCTATAGGTTCGCCAAGCCAAATTTGTTTTTTTAATTCCCAACCTCATTCCCGATGAAATTGGAATCCAATGTCCAACGCTAAAAATACCGAAAAGATTGGTCGATAATTTTACTTTTCTATTATCAAAATCAATATGCACAACTGTTCCCGTGAACCCTACAAATGCTCCAAGTAAAATTAACACAATGCCAGCAAAGGAGTAAAACAGAACATAAATTCCAACCATAAATATCATTACCCCATCAATTGTGCCAACAGGTCCAAAGGTTTTGTCGAGTTTGTAGTGTTTTATCATAAGGCAATACTTTCAGTATTTTTAAGAAAGATAACAAACTTTTGAGAGTAAAAAAAGCACCTAATAGGTGCTTTACAATATGAATGTGTTCTTTTGTCACTTATCACTCAATTCAAGTCCCTTGTTACCTCTAAATACTCCTATTAATATACTTACTGTAATCCTTCAATTTTGGGTTGTACTCTTGTTCAATTAGTGGAGAACTAATCATAAAATCGGCAGTGGAACGGTTTGTTGCAGTTGGGATGTTGTAAACTGTAGCAATACGAAGCAATGCCTTTACATCCACATCGTGAGGTTGTGCTTGCATTGGATCCCAGAAGAATATTAGAATATCTATTTTCCCTTCGGAAATATATGCGCCAAGTTGTTGGTCTCCTCCAAGTGGCCCCGATTTAAGTCGGGTTAGCTGTAAATGATCTTCGGCGTGTTTTCCAACTTTAGCAGTCAAGGCCTCTTCAACCAAACGCCCTGTTGTGCCTGTACAAATCAATTTATGCTTAAGCAGTTTTTCCCAATTCCATTCCACCCACTCAACCATATCGGCTTTGCGGTTATCGTGTGCCACAAGGGCAATAGTTTTATACTTATTCACTTTATCAACATTTTAATTCATCACAAAAATAACAATTATAATAAACATCAGTATTTAGTAAATTGTTAAGAAATTATAAGAGATGTATTGCGACTTAAAGTACAAATCCTAACTCTTTAAAAAAGTCATTTTACATTAAACTTTTGGATGTACTGTTACTCCAACTGCTAAATAAATTCTTCGGATTTGCGAAAAAATCCATTAGCTTTGCAGTGATTTTGAAGTTATGTTTCGATACCTCGATATAAATTCGTATTTTCAGAAAGTTGGATTTGCTTTTCGTGCCTTGAAAAGTCCAAACTTTAAGTTGTTCTTTTATGGTCAAATTGTATCGTTGCTAGGTACATTTATTCAGAACCTTGCGCTTGGTTGGCTTATATATAGGTTAACAGACTCTCCTTTCCTTTTAGGTGTTATTGGTTTTGCTGGTCAAATACCTTCGTTAGTTTTAACTCCTTTTGCGGGTGTTTTTGCTGATAGATTGAATAGACGCAAAGTTCTTATTACCACGCAGGCAATATCTATGGTAATGGCCTTTCTGTTGACTTTTCTTTTCTTTACTGACAGAATTGAAATTTGGCATATCATTGCCATATCCATTGTGAATGGAATGTCTCTTGCATTCGATACACCTTTCCGACATGCATTTCTTGTCGAAATGGTTGGTAATAAGGATTTACTACCCAATGCTATTGCATTGAATTCAACGTTAATTAATTCTGCCCGTTTTGTTGGGCCAACTGTTGGTGGATTTCTGATAGCTTGGTTTGGCGAAGGGTATTGCTTTTTAATTAATGGAGTGAGCTTTTTAGCGGTTATTGGATCGCTAATGGCAATGAAGGTTATACCCTTGAACAAGGGAAAGCATCGAGGGTCTATAATGTTCGAAATGGTTGAGGGTTTTAAATATTCATTTAACTTTAAACCAATTCGGTACTTAATACTTTTTGTAGTAGCAATGGGCTTTTTTGGACTTCCATTTCAGGTTTTTTTACCAGTATTTGCAAAGGATATTCTGCATGGCGATTCGCAAATGTTGGGTTATCTTACTGGTTCAATGGGAGCCGGTGCACTGTTGGGCGCTTTTTACCTTGCCTCCCAAAAAGGTGTTTCTGGAATTCCAAAATCAATACTTTACACGTCGTTTGCAGCAAGTTTTGGTTTGATTGCATTCTCTCTATCAAACAATCCTATACTCTCAATTATACTTATTTTCTTTACAGGCTTTGGCATGATAGCCCAGTTTGCGGCTACTAACACACTTCTACAACATATTGTTGACGACGATAAGCGTGGACGCGTTGTGGCACTGTATGGAATGTCTTTTATGGGAATTACGCCTCTGGGCAGTTTACTGCTAGGCTCAATAAGCCCGTGGGTAGGAGTGCAAATTACTCTGGTTGCATCGGGTGTGTTTTGTCTGCTTGCTGCACTTATTTATGCCAAACGATTACCAATCATTAGAAAAGAAGTTAGCGAAAATTAATCTGTGAAAACCTGTCTAATCCGTGTCATCTGTGTTCTATTATTTTTCAAAACATAGGTAACCATTCCACCCCTATCGGTATTAAACATAAGAACGAGGTAAAATTCCCTCATTAATCTTATGTTTAGTTGATATGAATTTTATTGAATCAAAACGACTTATCGAGTATCTCGATTTTCTTTTACAGCAGGGCAACGCTGGAACTGCACCCGAAATTGCCGATAAGCTTGGAGTGAGCGAACGCACCGTGCGCAACTATTTTGAACAGTTAGAGAGTATAAAAGTACCCGTGGAGTACAATGCTATACTCAGAACCTGGAAGTATTCTCGCCCTGGTAGGCTTACCCTTTGCTTTATTGAGGATGAAACTAATAACCTAATTACTGATACC
>CAZTVY010000173.1:0-6150 GCA_964617235.1 uncultured Rikenellaceae bacterium
AACGTGGGATGACGCCGCTGGCTTTTAACTCCCCAGCAGCCCAAACCACCGACCGCTATTAAATAAAGAAGGTATGACTGATTTATTGTGGAGACTTTTCGTTTTATTACTTCCTGGTGTTTTAGCGACACTTTTCATTAGATACATTACAACAAACAAGGAGTATTCTCCTTTTTACTTTATTGTCTATGCTGCTGCAATTGGCATATCAAATTTACTGTTCATTGAATTTATCTATTCAATCTGTAACATTATTTGGGCAATTTTTGATTCCTCAATAAAACTCTGTTTTGGTCTTAACCTTAAGATTTGGGATGCTATTTTTAAACCTCAGAATAGCAACTTTAATACATTTGAAATTGTATTAACTTATATTGTTACTATTCCGTTTGCATTTTTAATAGGATATCTTATTAAGAAAAAATCACTAATAAATTTTTTAAAGAAAAGAAACTTTACAAGTAGAATTGGAGATGATGATATTTTCAATTTTTATTTAAATTCACAAGAAACATATTGGGTTTTAGTTAGAGACAATGGAACAAAACTTACATACTATGGAAAAGTTCGTGCATATTCTGAACCGGCTGAAAGTAGAGAGATATTATTAGAAGATGTTATAGTTTATGATACGGATACATTTATCGAATTATACAGAATGGATGCTATTTACTTAGAATTACCTTCCAATAATTTTTCGATAGAAAGCCCTTTTACTAATAATTTAAATAAAGAAGAAAATGAGTTCGGACAAACAGAAACTAAATGAAGGACGAGAGAAATCAAATGAAAAAAAACCTTCAGAGCAACCTAGACCAACGATTAAACCTGCTCCCCAAAAACCTCAAGTGCCAGCGAAACATATAAAGAAATAGTGTGGTTTAGCCCTTTTGCCTCGCTAGCGCGCGTTTGTAACGCGTGCTTCTATAGTTGATTTATAGGTGCAAAATTTTCACTATCTTTAACTAAGTTTCTAACAGCATATAAGGACAAAGGTGTTACCTCGCCGCGTGTTTGTAACGCGTGCTTAACCCTTGTTTGTGAGTGCATTTTTGATGCTGACCTCTAAAATAAATCAACATCCAATAGCTTTTTATTCAACCTTACAAATGACAAGTAATTTGTAACGAACAATTTGTGGGTAATATTTTGTTTGTGAATTATTTGGTGTTAAGGTTCGTTTACAATCAAATATTACTAACTTAGTTTTGCGATTAGCCTTATTCCATTAACTTCTCACCAATTAGATTCTATTTAAAATTTTGAACGAATGAAAAAGATAAGTTTAATATTACTAGCGTTCATTATAAAAGTATCTATTGTAATTGCGCAGGATTATCCAGCATTTAGCATAAACACTGGTGGTGGTTTTTTTGAGTCAATACATTTGGGGTGCAGAGTGCAGGTTACTCCCAAAAATCAGGTTGGGTTTTACTATGGTAATGCTCTAATGCTCTACAGGTATAAGTACAACTCCTTTACTGTGGATCATCAGTATCACTTTGGTAGAGTGTCTACACTTAGTAATCGTGCGGTATGGTATTTCCGGCAAGGGCTGTCGTACTCAATCGATAATGCAGCCTATTCCGAAACTAAATATATTTTTGGCAGTATTTGCTTGGGTCGAGAGTTTAATATTTCATCCAAGTTTGGATTAAATTTCGATATAGGCCTATCGCGTACACTTATGGAAAAGGAACGAGTAAAGGATGCGAGTATTGAGCCTTGGTTCGATATTAAAATTAGCGACTTAGAAGTATTCCCATGTTTAAGATTTCAGTTATATTATTCCTTTTAAAAAGTGGTTTTTTGTTGATAGTTTTACTTTATTAGGTAATTTCAAGAGAATTTCACTACTTTGGTTTTATAAAGTGGGCGATAAGATGCTTTAATAATTAATCTAATATTCCAATTGTAGAATGGATTTAATCAATTTTTTAAAATATGGTGCCATAGGAATAGCGCTGGCACTTGCAATTCTTTCGTACCGTTTACTTTCCAAAGAACAGGAAAAAGATACTGAAAGACCTGGGTTTTTACGCTCAATCCGAAATTTTATGTGGTTGGCAATATTTCTATCAGTTTTTTTTGGACTATTGGAAATAGTTCCATTATTGCTGAATAACAATAGATGTGATTCTAATTCCTTTGTAGATACTGTTTGGAGCAACTACTTTAGTCAGTTTAACGATTCTACTGCGGAGCAAAAGGAGAGGAGAATATCTGCTTACATCGAAAACTCCCAACATGGAACCGATACAGCATTAATCTGTAAGCAGTATATCGATAAGTTGGAACAATACGAGACCGAAAACGATAATGGGTTTTACCAGAATATCATCAAACTAAAGAAGAAACTTCAAACCTCCCCTGATGGTTGGATTAATCTTCGTTTCGAGACAAGTACTAAATCAGAAACGCTCCAATTACTAAGAAATATTTTTATTAGCCTTGGTAGCGATTGTAATGGTTGTACCAACGAGGAGATTATCAGTAATTGGGAAACCTTAAAGAAAGGTTGGGCTGATAAACAGTTGAACTACGTGTTTAGTTCCGATATCACAGAATTGATTAAGGTTTATTTGAGAACTTACGAGAACAAGTAATTAATTTTTTTTAAAATCTACTTAATGAGAAAATTATTACCATTATTGCTTGGATTTGGACTCTTTTTTATTGCATGTAAAAAAGACACCGAGCAAGTTAAAACTAGAATAAGTGGGTCAGTTGTTGATTTTTATACTAACGAAAAAGTGCCAAATGTTGAGTTAAATATTTTCGAGAAGGATTATTACATATGGTTCTATCCTCAATTTAAGTATTATTCAACTAATTATGGCTATCATAAGTCTATAGGGTCAGTTAAAACAGATGCAAATGGCTGTTTTGCCTTAAATATTGGTGGGTTAAATGAATTCAAGGAATATAATATTTCGCTTTTTAATGATATTTCCATAACTGATTCTTTGTATAGAGTCATCCCCAATACAGTCAATAATTTTGAAATTAAAGTAAAAAAATACTCAACACTTCAATTGAACCTTAAGAATACCAAGCCAATTCCCTTTTCACTTTCCATTACATCCGAGAGTAAATTTGGAATATGGTATCTTTTTGGTGAATCATTTACCGATAGTTTACTCAATATAAAAGTTATTCCAGATACTAAGTGTAAGGTTTTGTGGGATTATTATCTCGAATATCCATTTATACGCGATAGTATTATTTTTGATGTGTATAATACAGATACAATAAAAGTTGATTTGACAATTTAGGATTTCTTATTTTTTGTTTTGTATCTAAATCTTTTATGAGGATGAACAGAAAATCTAATTTTTGGAATACAATAAGTTGGCTATTTGGCCTGCTTTTTCTTGCAATCGGACTAGTGAATACCCTTTGGGGTAACGATATGGGATTTGGAATCTTTATTATCGTATTGTCATTAATTTTTTTCCCACCAGTTGAATCCCTTATCAAAAAGATGTTTGGTTTTTCAATTCACTTTGTTATTAAAATTCTTATAGGTTTGTTTATCCTTTGGGCAGCCTTAGGAGTGGGAGAACTGTTCGATAAGATTAGCCTCATGTTGAAAGATTTTAGTTAAAGCGAAGTGTTCGATGGTGGTTATGAAAATTTTATCAATGTGTGAAAAGGGCATAAATAAAACCTAACTATTTAATTAACAATTAGGTTCTGTTATGCTAGTGCTACAATTTGATCGGGCAACAATCCCGATTCCATCGGGATACGCTAGGCAACTAAGAATGTGTATAAAAGAAAAAAGAGGCTAAAAGCCTCTTTTTTGTCGGGGTGACCCGACTCGAACGGGCGACCACTTGCACCCCATGCAAGTACGCTAGCCAACTGCGCCACACCCCGATTTTTTTTCAAAAACATTTCCCGACTTTACGAGAAATTCATAACTCTATAATGATCCAGCGAACTGGCGACCATCCCGATTCCATCGGGATATGCTAGCCAACTGCGCCACACCCCGAACACTAATGCGATGCAAAAATACTCCCTTTTTTTAAATTCAAAAATTTAGTTCAACAATTTTTACGGCTATTTTAGTTAATAAACATAAAACGGAATTATTTTAATTGTTTAAAATCAATTTTTATCCTATTTTGTTATTTATTAATTGATTAATTTTGCGTCAAATTAAAATATGTAAATAAGTTTATAATATGGAATTATTCAAGTCTATGAACACAAATACTGGCGGGAATTCTTCTAACTCCAATAAACCTGTTGAAAAGGTTAAGGTGTTAATTCTTGGTTCAGGACCCGCTGGTTATACTGCTGCTATTTATGCTGCAAGAGCAAATTTGAACCCAGTTGTTTACGAAGGAATTCAGCCTGGAGGCCAATTAACTACAACTACTGAGATAGAGAACTTCCCAGGTTATCCAAACGGTATCACTGGTAACGAGATGATGGAGGATTTAAAGAAGCAAGCACAGCGCTTTGGTACTGATGTTAGGTTTGGAATCGCATCTTCAACTGATTTGTCGTCAAGGCCATTTAAGGTTACCATTGACGATGAAAAGGTTATTGAGGCGGAAATCTTAATTATTGCAACTGGAGCAACTGCAAAGTATCTTGGTTTAGAGTCAGAGGAGAAGTTTAAAGGACAAGGTGTATCGGCGTGTGCAACTTGCGATGGTTTCTTTTACCGTGGTAAGGATGTTGCTGTTGTTGGCGGTGGCGATACTGCTGCCGAGGAGGCAACTTATCTTGCCGGATTATGTAATAAGGTTTACTTAATTGTTCGTAAACCATACTTGCGTGCATCCAAAGCAATGCAAGAAAGAGTTATGAATACTCCAAACCTTGAGGTGCTTTTTGAGCACGTAACCAAGGAGATTGTTGGTGATATGACTGGAGTGAACGGAGTAATTCTCACAAACACTAAAACTGGGGAGGATGTTAAGAAGGATATTTCTGGTTTCTTTGTAGCCATTGGTCATCAACCAAACTCCGATATTTTTAAGCCTTGGATTGATACCGATGAGGTTGGTTATATCAAAACTATTCCTGGTACATCAAAAACCAATATTCCTGGTGTTTTTGCTTGTGGCGATGTTCAGGACCCTCACTATCGTCAGGCAATTACTGCTGCTGGCTCGGGTTGTATGGCCGCAATAGATGCGGAGCGATACTATGCTGAAAATAAGTAGAAAACTAAAACCCCCGCTTTTGCGGGGTTTTTTGTATATAGAACTTTAATGTTTCAAATTAGATTTGAGCAATCTTCTCCTTGTTGTACTTGCCTGCCTTTAATTTCTCCTGAACAGTTGCAAAACATTCAATGGTGTATTTTACATCATCCAAGGTATGCACCGCTGTGGGGATTATACGAAGTAAGATTTGTCCTTTAGGGATAACAGGATAAACAACTATGGAGCAGAAAACACCATAGTTTTCGCGTAAATCAAACACCATATTGGCTGCCTCAGGAATACCTCCTGTCATATATACGGGTGTAACAGGCGACTCTGTTTTGCCAATATCTAATCCCATTTCCTTTAGGCCTTTTTGTAATGCTCTAACAATTGTCCAAAGGTTATCCTTTAGTTGAGGCTGAGTTTGAAGTAACTCAAGACGTTTTAAAGCACCATAAACCATAGGCATTGGCAGCGATTTTGCAAAAATCTGTGAGCGTAGGTTGTACGCTAAAAACTTGATTACTTGCTCATCAGCAGCAACAAATCCACCTATTCCAGCCATACTTTTTGCAAAGGTGGAGAAGTAAAGATCAATTTGATCCTGAACACCAAAATGTTCACCAGTTCCAGCACCAGTTTTTCCCATAGTTCCAAAACCATGAGCATCGTCAACTAATAGCCGGAACTCGTATTTCTTTTTAAGGGCAACAATTTCATCAAGTTTTCCAAGGTCACCAGCCATACCAAAAACGCCTTCAGTAATAACTAAAATACCACCACCTTGTTTTTCAGCCAGGCGAGTTGCTTTGGTAAGCATGTTGCGAAGGCTATCCATATTATTGTGGGCATAAACAAAGCGTTTGCCCATATGCAGGCGAACGCCGTCCAAAATACAGGCATGCGCTTCCGAATCGTATACAATAACATCGTTTCGACCAACGATAGCGTCAATAATCGATACCATTCCCTGGTAACC
>CAZTVY010000174.1:0-6138 GCA_964617235.1 uncultured Rikenellaceae bacterium
AAGCTACTGAGCGCTTTAAAATGGTGCTTACGATGATTAAGGAGTAATTATCTCTATATACGCTATAACTGGGCTACAGTGTCAACAAAAGAACTATAACTTATATTTTTTTGCCCTTCAATCTCCAATCAACAATAACTAGCCAAAATGACCCGCCTTTACAATGTCTTTAAGAAATACCATAAATGGCCAGCGCTTGTTTTTACGGTTTTCTTTATCTTCTTTTCTATTTCAGGAATTCTGATGAATCATCGCGAACTAATCAGTTCAATTGATATCAACAGAAAATATCTACCCAACAATTACGAACTTCAAAGTTGGAATCTAGCATCGGTAAAAGGCTCTAAAGCCTTTAATTCCGATACTGTATTCTTTTACGGTGGCGCTGGAATTTGGATTACAAACCAAAATTTCAGCAGTTGGACACCGTTTATGAATGGAATCCCCATCGGTTCTGACAATCGGAAAATATTCAATTTTGAAGCAACAAGCAAAGGCAATTATCTTGCCGCCACACGCTTTGGTTTGTACCATTTCAACAAACCTCAACAGAAATGGATTAAGTGCCAACTCCCAAAGAACGATGAATTCGTTACAGGTATCGAGATTGTTGATTCTACTATCTACATAACCACACGGAATAGTTTATATACTGCCAAGGATGTTGCTGATAATTTAAAACTTGCTAAAGTTAAACTAATTCCACCAACCGGTAGTAAACCTAATATGAGTATTTTCAGGTTATTCTGGATAATCCACAGTGGCGAAATTCTAGGAATTTCAGGTAGAATTATTGTTGACATAGTTGGGATTATCATGCTATTCCTTAGCATTACAGGTTTAATCTACTTCATTTCACCAAAAATAGTAAAGCGAGTAAAAGGCAGGTTTAAGTTAAGGAGAACCAAGCAAGCAACAAAGTTTTCGTACAAATGGCATCTTAAGGTTGGGGCTTTATCTGCATTATTACTGATGATAGTGAGTTTTACAGGAATTTTTCTACGACCACCATTCCTGCTGTTTATTGTAAGGGGCAATATAAGTCATTCCGAAAATTCTGCTCAAAAAAACGATATTTTTTGGCACGATAAACTGCGTGATATTAAATACGATAAATTGAGAAATCAATTTCTTTTCGCTACTTCCGACGGTATTTTTTATGGAAAAGAATTAAACGAACCTCTATGCAAATTCAAAAACGAACCACCTATCAGCGTAATGGGAATCAATGTTTTTGAAATATTGGAGAATGGCGATTACCTAATAGGCAGTTTCAGCGGTGCATTCCAATGGAATACAACCAACGGAACAATCTATAACTACATTACTGGCGATGAGGTTAAACCTACAAATAGTTTATCATCGCCGTTTGGAAGCGTTGCCGCTTCGGGGTACTCGAAAATCAACAACGATGAGTTTTTTTTCGATTACGACAAAGGCGTTTTGCCTATGAGAGCGAATCAGAAAGATATTGCAATGCCTGAATTTGTGAAGAGCTCATATAGGTTTCCATTGTGGAATCTGGCACAGGAATTCCATACCTGCCGAATATACTCTCCAATGATTAGTAGTTTCTACATCCTAATTGTACCGCTGGCAGGAATATCATTGATAATTATCACTATCACAGGATTTGCAATGTGGCTCATCAAAAGAAGAGGCAAGAAGCCGCAAACACAATTTTAGATTGATTCTAAGTACATATTTAACTATATTAGCACAACCAAACCTAAACCAAACGCTGTATGAAGCAAAAATTAAAGGCAATCATACAACACCTAAGCCCTCCAGCAAAATGGCGCATTCCTGTGATTATTGTTGCTGGAATTTTCATGGGCACCGCTGCCTTTGCATTTTACACATCCCGAGCGTGGTCGTACGTTTCCGATGACCCCGCAACCTGCGTAAACTGTCATATTATGAGAACGGAGTACGTTACCTGGCATCACTCCTCGCATCGCGAAGTTGCCACTTGTAACGACTGCCACGTTCCGCACGACAATGTTTTCCGCAAATACTACTTTAAGGGTGCCGATGGTATGCGTCACGCAACCATTTTTACGCTTAACACTTACTCGCAATCAATTACAATGCTTGCACCAGGACGTACAGTTGTACAGGAGAACTGCATTCGCTGTCACGGTAATTTAACCGAAATGGTTAAAGCCAACGTTACTTACGACCAAACCGTTGAAGGCAATGGCCGTTTGTGCTGGGATTGCCATCGCGATGTACCGCACGGACGCGTCAAGAGCCTTTCATCTACTCCATTTGGGAATGCTCCTGTGCCAAAATCTGACACACCCGAATGGCTCAAAAAACTAATTAAGTAAACCCAAACCAAATCAATATGAAAACCTCACTAAGCAAAAAAATAGAACAACGTCCTTGGATTGGCTGGGCGCTTTTCCTAGGTACAATGGCAGTTGTTTTTGTGCTTGGATTACTTGCCGCAAGTATTGTTCAGCGCAGAACCGAGGCTAACTTAATGAATCAGCCCAAATACGAATTAGCCGAGTTTGAACCACGTAACGAGGTTTGGGGACTTGCATATCCACGCGAGTACCAAACATACTCGCAAATGGCCGACACATCGTTCCATTCAAAATACAACGGAAGCGCAATGCGCGATGCCCTCGAGGAAGACCCCAGAATAGTTGTGATTTTTGCTGGTTATGCATTTGCAAAAGATTATAATCAACCACGCGGCCATGTTTACGCTGTAAGCGATGTGCATAATACGCTTAGAACAGGAACACCCGAAACAGAACTTGATGGACCACAAAACTCCAGTTGCTGGGCATGCAAAAGTCCTGATGTGCCAAGAATGACAAGCCAAATGAACCCTGCTGACTTTTATAAAACAAAATGGTCGGCAATGCTATCGGAAATTGTAAACCCTATAGGCTGTGCAAACTGCCACGAACCCAAAACAATGAATCTGCGTTTCTACCAACCTGCTTTTGTAGAGGCATACCAACGACAAGGAAAGGATGCAACAAAATCCACCTTGAACCAAATGCGTACAATGGTTTGTGCGCAATGCCATGTTGAATACTATTTTAAAGGCGACGGTAAATACGTTACATTCCCTTGGGATAAGGGTATGGATATGGAACAAATTGAGGAGTATTACGATTCTTACGACTTTTCGGACTGGAAACACGCAATAAGTAAAGCCCCAATCATAAAGGCTCAGCACCCCGACTTTGAGCTTTTCCAACACAGCATTCACTATCAACGTGGAGTATCGTGTGCCGATTGCCATATGCCTTACACCACAGAGGGTAGTCAAAAAATTACTGACCACAAGGTTCAAAGCCCGTTGAACAATATGGAGGCATCGTGCATGGTTTGCCACCGCCAGTCCAAAGAGGAACTGATTAAAAATGTTTACGACAGACAGGATAAAGTTTACAAGGAAAAAATTGCGTTAGAAGATATGCTTGTAAAAGCACATTTCGAGGCAAAATTTGCCTGGGATAAAGGCGCAACCGAAAAGATGATGGAACCTGTGATGAAACTTATCCGTCAGGCACAATGGCGATGGGATTTTGTGGCTGCAAGCCACGGAGCCTCATTCCATGCTCCGCTTGAGTGTATGCGAATCATTGCCGACGGAATAAATAAAACATCGCAAGCCAGAATTGAACTTGCCAGAGTATTGGCAGAGTTGGGTCACAATAAGCCAGTTGAACTACCCGATATAAGCACAAAGGACAAAGCACAGGCAGCAATTGGATTAGATATGAACAAACTAAAATCGGAGAAAAAGGCCTGGAAAGAAACAAAACTGCCCGAATGGTTAAAGAAGGCTGAGGAACGACAAAAACAAATGCCTTTGCCCGCAAAAATAATGTAGGTCAATTTGAAAATTAGATAATTTGGGAATTTGAAAATCTTTAATAGAGATAAAAATTTCATCTGAATTTAGCCTTTAGACATTATGAATAACGAACAGAATACCAAGGGAAAGCCAATTTGGTCTTTCCCTTGGAGTTATAAGGAGGGGTTTACCTTTGCATTAGGATTCTTGGTTGTTGGTTTTTTAATGGAAACCGTTAATCCTTTACACCACTATATTCCTCCACATTACCCGTACAACCTTATCTACGTTGCCATTCTTATAATAACAACAATAGTCGCAAGCACCTTGTGGCGTAACAAACCGATTGTTGTATGGTTATCGTCCATAAAATCGTCAATCCCTGCTATTATTCTTTTCTCGTTTCAGGTATTCTTGCTCGCAGTAATTCCACAAAAGCAAGCGGAAATGCCTGCTGGGTTACATAGCATAACACGAACATGGTATTTTGCACTATCGGCATTATATTTAACAATAACCCTTGGTTTTGCTATTGCAAAAAGGATTTACCCCTTCAATTTTGCCAATATTGCATTTACATTGAATCATCTTGGTTTATGGCTTTGTGTTGTTGCTGGCTTGTTAGGCTATGGCGATAAGCTAGAGGTTAAAATGCAAGTAAACATTAATCAACTTGTATGGTACGGTGAAAATTTGAAAGGTAAAAATGTTGAATTACCTATTGCCATTAAACTGGAAAAATTTATTGCTGAATACTACACTCCAAAACCTGCATTGATGGTTCGAGGAGTTGAATTACCCATTCTTCCAAAAAATCATCCAGACATATCAATAGATAGTACTTTTAGCATCGAAGGCGTTAACGTTAAGGTTCATCAGTACTACCAAAAAGCATATATCTCCGATAGTGGTTTTATTGATGCCCGAGGAGTTCCATTCACAGGCCCTGCGGCGCTAGTGGAGGTTTCAACCAAAAATGAAAATTCCGCAAAAGGCTGGATAGCACCAGAGTGCGCATCGTTTGCTGAGCGATACCTAACAATCAATGAAGATACCATTCTTAGGCTACTTCCTGCTGAACCAAAATATTACGCCTCCGACATATTGCTATACACCAAAAGTGGAATTGCTGAGCAAAAGCACCGAATTGAGGTGAACTCGCCCTTAAAAGTCGACGGTTGGTTTATTTACCAATACGGATACGACAATAGGACTGGTGCAGACTCTGATTTCAGCATATTTTTAGCAGTTTATGACCCTTGGTTAAACGTTGTGTATGCTGGTATGCTGATGATTCTTTTTGGAACAATCCTTATGTCGTTCAACTTTTTCAAAAAGTAAACTATTGGGAGTCTTTATCTAACTTATCATTTAAACTATGTGGCAAATATTTAACTATATATCTGTAACGGCAATAATTCTTTGGGTTTTAAGCATCGCCATTGTTTTAATTCCGAAGTATTCGGAAGGATACAGAAAGGTTGGTTTAACCACCGCTTTACTGGGCACGATTCTTTTAGTGGCTTTTATTGCAGGTCTCTGGATTACTCTAGAACGCCCTCCAATGCGGACTATGGCAGAAACTAGGCTATGGTACTCACTTTTTGTGAGCATTGTAACGTGGATTATCTACCTAAAAACAAGCAACAAAGCGATGTTTGTGCTTGGATACATAATGTCAATTGTTTTTCTGATTGTCGATATTGTTCATCCTGAGTACCAAAGTAAATCGCTGATGCCAGCATTGCAGAGCTATTGGTTTATCCCTCACGTTGTGGTGTATATGATATCATACGCTATACTAGGTGCTGCAAGCATATCAACACTAAAGGCTTTTTACTACTACAGAAAAAATAATGAGGTGGAAAGGGACATTGCCCTATCAATGCAGCTGGTTTACCCTGGTTTTGCTTTCCTAACCTGGGGAATGCTACTTGGTGCATTCTGGGCAAAAATTGCTTGGGGAAACTACTGGGCTTGGGACCCAAAGGAAACCTGGGCATTGCTAACTTGGTTTTTCTATCTAATACTAATT
Source organism: uncultured Rikenellaceae bacterium (assembly GCA_964617235.1). GTDB lineage: Bacteria > Bacteroidota > Bacteroidia > Bacteroidales > Tenuifilaceae > SB25. The sequence continues at coordinate 5,862 of CAZTVY010000174.1, forward strand.
CACATACATAAATTTTTACCTAACAAAAAGAAACTCATCATAACACTGTTGGCAATCTCTTTTATCGTTTTAATCATTACATGGATGGGAATAAAATATATGCCAACAGGAATGCAGAGTGTTCACGTTTATGGAGGGTAACTGGTGTTTTAACAAACGGTTTCAAAATAAAACCAATCAATTTGTTAGCAAATTCTTTCAATAAAATTTCCAGATATTCGAAAAACCATTACTTTTGCGACTGCTTTGATTATAAACACAAAAAATTATTATATGG
>CAZTVY010000175.1:0-6137 GCA_964617235.1 uncultured Rikenellaceae bacterium
TCCAATTATCGTCCATAACTTTAGGTTGATTTAGTTTTCGTTTTTATGCGACTCCTCATCCAACTCTTTAACTAATTCCTGCTCGCGGCTTAAAGTTTTTCGAGGTCCAAATATTTGCTCCAAATCCTCACTAAATATAACCTCGCGTTCAAGTAATAAATCGGCTAACTTGGTGTGTCCTTCAAGGTTCTCAACAAGAATACGTTTTGCATTCTCATAAGCCCTATCAATCAACTCCTTAACCTCAACATCAATTTGCTCGGCAGTTTTCTCGCTATAGGGCTTGCTAAAAGCATACTCATTCTGTCCCGACGAATCGTAATAGCTTATATTGCCAACGGTTTTACCCATACCAAAGTATGCAATCATTGCGTAAGCTTGCTTGGTAACTCGCTCAAGGTCGTTAAGCGCTCCAGTAGAAATTTTAGCAAAGGCAACCTCCTCCGCAGCACGACCACCAAGAGTGGCGCACATCTCATCGAAAAGTTGTTCTGTGGTTGTTATTTGGCGTTCCTCTGGTAAGTACCACGCTGCTCCCAACGAACGTCCACGAGGAATAATTGAAACCTTAAGCAATGGATTAGCATGCTCAAGCAACCAGCTAACGGTAGCATGACCAGCCTCGTGGTATGCAATTGTTTTCTTTTCTTCCTTTGATATTATTTTGTTCTTCTTCTCTAAACCACCAATAATTCTATCAATAGCATCGAGGAAGTCCTGTTTCTCAACCGACTGCTTATTTTTACGGGCAGCAATTAGAGCGGCCTCGTTACAAACGTTAGCTATGTCGGCACCAGAAAATCCTGGAGTTTGCTTAGCAAGGAAAGCTATATCGAAACTTGCCTCAAGTTTAATTGGGCGAAGGTGTACCTTAAAAATCTCTAGTCGTTCCTTATAGTCTGGCAATTCAACATGAATTTGACGGTCGAACCTACCTGCACGAAGCAATGCTCTATCTAGGATATCTGCACGGTTAGTTGCAGCCAATATAATAACTCCCTGATTTGAACCGAAGCCATCCATTTCGGTAAGCAACTGGTTCAAAGTATTTTCACGCTCGTCATTTCCTGAGAAGTTCGCATTCTTGCCACGAGCTCGCCCAATAGCATCAATCTCATCAATGAAAACGATACAAGGAGCCTTTTCCTTTGCTTGGCGGAATAAGTCACGCACGCGCGATGCTCCAACCCCCACAAACATCTCCACAAAATCGGAACCCGACATGCTAAAGAACGGTACGTTTGCCTCGCCAGCAACCGCTTTTGCAAGTAATGTTTTACCAGTACCAGGAGGGCCAACAAGCAGAGCACCTTTTGGTATTTTTCCGCCTAAATCGGTAAATTTCTTTGGGTTTTTGAGGAATTCAACAATTTCCATAACCTCAACCTTTGCCTCCTCAAGACCTGCAACATCTTTAAAATCAATCTTTGCATTAGATTCCTTATCGAAAAGTTGAGCTTTTGACTTACCAACGCTAAAGATGTTACCAGCACCACCAGGGCCTCCACCCTTGCTCATTCTACGGAAAATAAAAACATAAAGGCCTATCAATAATGCAAACGGAAGAACCCAAGTTAAGATTTCGGCGAAATAATTTGGGCGTTCCACATACTCAGGGTAGATTTTTTCTTCTTCCTTAACTTCTGTTTGGGCTTCCTTGAGCTGATTATCAAAGGTTTCTATTGAACCTATAGTAAATGTGAAATGTGGACCCGATTTAGGAACAGAGTTCATGCCTGTGCCTAATCTATCCTTATATTTTTCGAGTTTATCTTCTTTCAGATAAACTTCAACTTTCCCTTGATTCCGGATTACCACTAATTTCTGAACCTCTTTATTGACAAGCATTTGGTTTTTAACCTCCTGCCATGAAGTTACCACAGCATTTTTCCCAGAGTAGAAAAACTGCAGGAATATGATACCTGCAATAATCAATATATAAACCCAGTAAACATTAAATTTTGGGGCTTTGGGCTTATTCTCACCATCGCCAAAAAATGGGTCGTTATCTTTTTTCTTTTTACTATTATCCATATTCAAAAAAACTTAATTCGAATAAATAACGTTGATTTTAAATAATTGTTCCACTACTCTGAAAAATCGAACGAACTAAGTGGTTCCTGCTCACCATAAGGGGTAAACTTTCCATCAGCCCACAAATCCTCAAGTTTATAGAACGCTCTCCATTCGGTTTGAAAAACGTGAACCACAATATCAACATAATCCAACACAATCCATATTGAATTCTCGTAGCCTGCCGATTTGTAAACTTTTTCCTTAAGTTTTTCGGTTGCTCTAAACTCAACATTATCGGCTATAGCATTAACTTGTGTAGTTGAGTCGGCATTGCAAACTACAAAGTATTTGCAAACAGCATTGGGTAATGAGCCTATCTCTAGTGAAACTAAGTTTTTCCCCTTCTTTTCCTGAATTGCATCAACAATACAAGCAAGCAATTCATCAGAATTATTTGTTTTCTTCTTTTTTACTGCCATTTATGTTTCTTAAAATAAGCCACAAAGTTAATCATTTTTAGACTTTTTGAAAACTGTGTTTTATCATTTGGAAAGGAATTAACATAGGGCTTAGCTAAAATTAGTTATTAGAAATAGAAAAGGGCTACAAAAGCAGCCCTTAAATAAATTTATGGATTTCTTTATTTTTTCGCCTTACCCTTATCCCCACCTAAACCAATGATTTGATAATCGGCAATATTAAATTGCTTGGATGAGTTTGGGTTGATTTCCTTAACAAAAAGGTCAGAGCGAGCATTGGAGTCGCTATCCTTGAAGTGCATTTCAAGCACTGTTCCTAAAAGATATCCACCGAACCCAGCAGTTGACAAAGCTTGAAAACCACCCATTTGTCCGTAAGCGCTGGAATAGTCGTATTTAAAATCGTTAGTAGCCCAAAGTTCAACACGTCCTTCAGGATTTTCATAAGCATACTCCTTACAACCAAAGCCTGCAATTTTTTTGCTACGTCCTGTAGGTTTGTAATACATATTGTAATCGGCCAAATCCTCCTGCTTTGCAGGTTCAGCAGCAGCAGTTTCTTCTCCTGAAGTAGTCTCCTGAATAGAATCCTTTGGAATTTCCATTGCAATACCGCTCTTTTCTCCGTTTTTATCAGAAAGAATTAGCATAGCCATATTCTTATAGTCGAAAATCATGAGTGATTTAACCTTTTCACCAGACTCCTTATCAACAGTTTCGAACTCCATTGCAAAATTCTTGGAATTTTTATCGAAGTAAGAGGTGTAGGCTACCTTATTTACCTCTGTTGAAGCAGAATCAACAGATTCAATATCCATCTTCAGGTTTGATGTGTAACTATAGGCTAAATCGAACTTAACGTTATTGAAGCCCATCATGCCCATCATCTTTTTCTGCATAAAATTGTTTGCAGGATTAGTTTGCTTCTGAGGTTTCTGAGTCTGCTCTGTTTGCTGCTGCTCCTCTTTTTGTTGTTCCTCCTTTTTCTGCTCCTCCTTTTTATTGGCTACAGCCTTTTGAGCTTTTTCCTTTAAGAAACTACCTATTTGTGCTTTGGATTCAGCAGCGCCAATGACCATAATTGCAACAAGAATGGCAATAAATTTTTTACTCATTTTCTATAGATTTAAGTTTAACGGTTCTCTTATTTGTTCGAAAAATCAATGCAATTTACTAATCTTTTTTCGAAGTTATCCCTCTATCTTTTAAATTATTAAAATTAAACTCTTATGGTTTTTAAACGTTGTAAAGATGAAGTTTAAAGAGATATATTTGTATTCTTAAAACAAGATTAATGACTAAAGGCAAAGAATCCAAACCACATATTGGAATATATGGAAGAAGGAATAACGGCAAGAGTTCTTTAATTAATTTGCTTGCAGGGCAAAATGTTGCAATTGTTTCAGATTTTGCTGGAACAACCACCGACCCAGTTAAAAAATCATTCGAAATTACAGGCTTTGGCCCTGTGATTCTTATTGATACTGCGGGAATTGACGATATTGGGGAACTTGGACAAAAACGCATAGATAAAACCCTAGAGTCGATTAAACATATCGACCTAGCAATTCTTGTAACTACAAATAATACATGGGGCGAGAATGAGGATTTACTTGTTGAAGAATTCGGAAAAACCGACACGCCATTTATTGTTGTTCATAACAAAACAGATATCGAACCAGCCACTTCAACTTTTAAGGGTTTGGTTGAAGGAAAAAAACACAAAGAATTGGTTGAAACCAACACCAACGATAAAAACAGTATAGATAAACTTATTAATGCGATAAGAAATGCTATTCCAGAATCGTCGTTCAAAACCCCTACTCTACTGGGCGATTTAATAAACTATGGCGACTTGGTTCTGCTAATAACCCCAATAGATGTAGAAACTCCCGCTGGAAGGCTTATTTTGCCGCAGGTTCAAGCCATACGCGATATTCTTGACAACGATGCTGTGGCTATAGTTTTAAAAGAGCGTGAGGTTGATGCTTTCCTTCGTAAAACGCAAATTAAACCAGCCTTAGCCATTACCGATAGTCAGATATTTGTCAAGGCCGATGCGTCAATCCCAAAGGATATACCGCTTACAAGTTTTAGTATTCTTCTGGCTCGATTCAAGGGCGATTTCGACAATTATATTAAAGGAACACCTAAAATTTCGGAGCTAAAGAATGGCGACAGAATTCTTCTGCTCGAAAGTTGTACGCACCATACATCGTGCGATGATATTGGGCGGGTTAAAATTCCCCGTTGGATATCGAACTTTACTGGGAAGCAACTTGAGTACGATGTGGTTGCTGGGCTCGATGCACTTCCAAGAGATATAAGGGAATACTCATTGGTTATTCAGTGTGGTGGTTGTATGATAACTCGCAAACAGATAATAAACCGATTAAGGCCTGCTATTGATGCTGGAATACCTGTGACCAACTATGGAATGGCAATAGCATATGTTCAAGGAATATATCAAAGGGCAATTGCACCTTTCACGGCCAACCATATTTCTAAATCGGATTATTTGTAGAGGTTTACTGTGGGTCAACATCAATAGATGCAACTAAAGCGTATAGTTCCTTGCGCTGCTTTAATCCGTTTATGTAATAGTTTATCAGTTCCTTAATTCTAGCTAAGGGTTGTTCTCTATTAATTTTTACAAGAATATTCATTATGAATAAACCTTGAACCCTACCAATTAAAGGCGGTTCTGGGCCTAGTACATTATTGCCCAAATTATGCCTTAAACCTTTAGCCACAAAATCCGATGCTTGGTTGAGTAACTCTTTATCCTTATGTTTTAAAGAGATGTTAATTAGCCTATAGTATGGGGGATAATGAAAATTCTTACGTTCCTCAATTTGCGATGCATAATGCTCCAAGTAATCGTGCTGGATAATTTGCTTTATTACAGGATGTTCTGGCTGCGCGGTTTGCATAATAACCAAGCCCTTTCGGCCTTTACGGCCAGCTCGTCCACTAACTTGTGACATTAATTGATAACTACGTTCAAACGCTCTGAAATCAGGGAAATTAAGCATATTATCGGCATTCAAAATACCAACTAAACTAACCCTGTCAAAATCAAGCCCCTTTGTAATCATCTGTGTTCCGATAAGGATATTGATATGCCCCGATTCAAAATCGCCAATAATCCGCTCGTATGCTGTTCGGGAGCGGGTTGAGTCCAAATCGACACGTTCAATTACAGCGTTAGGGAAGAAGATGCTAAGTTCGTCCTCCACTTTCTCCGTTCCAAACCCTTTGGGTTGAAGGTTGCTGCTACCACAGGCTAAACACTCATGGGGTTGTTGGTATGAGAATCCACAGTAGTGACAAACTAGCTGGTTGGTGGATTTATGGTAGGTTAAAGTAACATCGCAATGGTCGCAATGAGGAACCCAAGCGCATTCGCCACACTCTATGAATGGTGCAAAGCCCCGTCGGTTCTGAAACAGAATTACCTGTTCATTATTGGCTATCGCCCTATCAATCTCTCTCAGCAGCACATCGCTGAAATGCGATTTCATCTGCTTACGCTTCCTTGCATCGCGAACATCAACAACTATTATCTTTGGCAACTCCATACCCAGGTAACGTTCCGACAACTCCACCAAACCATACTTGCCTGTGCGAGCGTTGAAGTAT
>CAZTVY010000176.1:0-6128 GCA_964617235.1 uncultured Rikenellaceae bacterium
GTGGAGGTTGAGCGAATGGAGAATTTGGTTACCTCCTGCTCTCAGTTTGTTGAGGAGTCTATGCGAATAAAAACGCACTCGCCACGGGTGGTTCGTGCTCGCAAAACGTTGGTTGAGTTGCTGCTGGCTAGTCACCCCGACGATTGTTTGTACTGCGTGCGTAACGAGAACTGCGAGTTGCAGTCGTTGGCTGCCGAATTACATATCCGCGAGCGTAAAGTTCAGCGTAAAAGCATCAACCTAAAGTTAGATTTATCGAGCCCAAGCATAGTTCGCGATCCTGCTAAGTGTATTCTTTGTGGTAGGTGTGTTCGTGTTTGCGATGAGGTTCAATCAGTTTCAACTTTCGAATTTGTTAAGCGGGGTTGCAACATGTACATCGGAACCACAATGTCGCGCGACCTGAATTTCTCCAGCTGTATAGGTTGTGGACAGTGCGTATTGGCTTGTCCAACAAGTGCATTGAATGAGCGTTCCAATATTGATGAGGTAATCGATTCGTTGAACAATCCTAATGTAATTCCTGTCGTTCAGTTTGCTCCATCAATACCGGTTTCATTGGCCGAGGAGTTTGGAATGAAGGTAGGTAAGGATTTGAATGGTATACTCAACGCTACTCTTAAAAAGATAGGATTTAAGTATGTGTTTGATACTTCCGTGGCAGCCGATATTGCTATAATGGAGTTGGCTCACGAGTTGTTGAATAGAAAGGAAGAGAATCAGGGGCAACCAATCATTTCAGCGTGCTGTCCTGCCTGGGTTAAGTTTATGGAGCAGTTCTATCCAAATCAGCTGAACTTACTATCAACAGCAAAATCGCCACAGCAGATATTGGGCTCGTTGATTAAAACGTACTTTGCTCCGCAAAAGAATATCAATCCATCCAATATTTACTCAGTATCAATAATGCCATGCTTGGCCAAAAAGTTTGAGGCTCAGCGCGAGGAGATGACTAGCAAAGGCGTATCGGATGTAGATTCTGTTCTCTCCACACGCGAATTAGCAAGGTTGATAAAGTTACACGGTGTCGATATTCAGAATGTTGACTCGCAGAGTGCCGATGTTCCTTTTAATGTAAGAAGTTCGGCAGGAAAATTGTTCGGAGTTGCCGGCGGTTCTTCCGAGGCGTTAATGCGAACAGTGTACAACTTAATCACCGGAAAAGACTTGCAGAATTTCAAGGTTGCCGATTTTCGTTCCAATAATAATATTCGCGAGGTTAAGTTTAACGCTGGCGATAGGGAGTTTACCTTTATTGTGATTAGTGGCTTAAAGGATATTCATAAGTTTATGGATGAGTTAGCTGTTGGTAATGTAAAGGCCGATTACATTGAGGTTATGGCCTGTCCGGGTGGTTGTGTGAATGGTGGTGGACAGCCATTCGTATCGGAGGATAAGGATTCAAGACAAAGGGCTAAAGCCCTATACGAGATTGATGAGATTGATATAATCCGTTGTTCGCATAAAAATCCGCAAGTACAGGAAATCTATACCAACTATTTGGGTGAACCCGGAGGTGATTTGGCTCGTAGAATATTGCATACAACATTTGTTAAGCGCGATGTACTTTTATAGATAACTAATATGGCAAATACGGAGGGTAGGAGGGAGTTGGTATATACAATTAAGGAATTATGCAGGGTTTGCTATACCTGTGTAAGGGAGTGTCCTGCAAAAGCTATAAAAATTGTCAACGGACAGGCTGAGGTTATTCCAGAGCGTTGCATTGGTTGTGGAAACTGTATTAAGGTTTGCAGTCAGGATGCAAAGGTTTTCTTGCTATCCCGCATGGAAGTTAAGGCGCTATTGCAGTCCGATGCTAAGGTTGCCGCAATGGTAGCTCCAAGTTTTCCTGCCGAATTTTCGGAGATTGAAGATTATAGGGTTTTCGTTGGGATGCTTCGTGAACTAGGTTTTTCGTATGTCTTTGAGGTAGCCTTTGGTGCCGATTTGGTTGCGCAGAAGTATAAGGGATTGCTAGAGGACAGGTCGGGTAAGGGTTATGTTTCGTCCGATTGTCCGGCTATTGTTACTTATATTCGATACTATCATCCCGATTTGGTTGATAACCTATCGCCATTAGTATCGCCGATGGTAGCAACAAGCCGTGTGGTGCGTAAAAAATTAGGCGATGATGTTAAGTTGGTTTTCATTGGACCATGTATTGCCAAAAAAGCGGAATCGGACGAGGTGGATGAGGTTTTAACTTTCCGGGAATTACGAGGGATGTTAGAGCATGCAGGAATCACAGGCGATAATATAAAACCCTCGGAGTTTGACCCACCTCACGCTGGGCGTGGTGCAATATTCCCTGTTAGCAGAGGATTGATGCAAACGGTCAATATTTTTGACGATTTGATTGAGGGGAATATTACTGTGGCCGAAGGTCGTATAGGTTTTCAGGAGGCTATAAAGGAGTGGGAAACTGGTAGTTTAAAAGGTCAGAATTTGGAGTTGCTTTGTTGCGAGGGTTGTATAATGGGCCCAGGAATGACTCCTGGAGGAAAACGATTCGAACGGAAAACCTTTATTAGTTCCTATGTTCGGAATAAACTTACAAAGAACCAACAGACCGATTGGGAAAAGGAGATTGCCGAGTATTCTAATCTCGATTTATCAAAGAGTTTTACTCCCGACGATAAAAGAATATCAATGCCTACAGAGGATGAAGTGGGCAGAATTTTAGCTTCAATGGGGAAGTTTTCCTCTCGCGACCATCTTAACTGTGGTGCATGCGGTTACGATACTTGCTTGGAACACGCAATAGCCATTGTAGAAGGATTGGCTGAAATTGAGATGTGTTTGCCCTACACCATTGAGGAGATGCACGCATCAATAAAGGATTTGGCTATTTCCAACGAAAAGTTGGCGAAAATGCAGCAAGCCCTTAAGCATTCCGAGAAGTTGGCGCATATGGGACAGCTCTCGGCAGGTATTGCGCATGAGTTGAACAATCCGTTAGGTGTTGTGCTTATGTACAGCAATATTCTTTTGGATGAGTGTAATTCCGATGACCCTTTGCGCAAAGATCTAGAGTTAATTTCGGCGCAGGCCGAGCGATGCAAAAAAATTGTGAGCGGCTTGCTCAACTTTGCGCGTAAGAACCAAGTAAAGGTGGAGCAAATTGATTTGAAGAAGTTGGCCGAGGATAGCATCTCGTCAGTGGTTATTCCCAAAAATATATCAACCAGTGTTACTTGCAAAGCAAAGAACTGCCAAGCCGAATTAGATTATGAGCAAATGATGCAGGTTCTTACAAACCTCAATAAAAATGCCGTTGAGGCTATGCCTAATGGCGGTTCCTTAACTGTTGAGGTCGACGATAGTAATGACGAAATCATTTTCAATGTTATTGATACTGGTTTAGGAATTCCAGAGGAGAATATGGATAAACTCTTCACACCATTTTTTACAACCAAAGGAATAGGGAAGGGGACTGGATTAGGGTTGGCAACTACCTATGGAATTGTGAAAATGCATAAAGGACGAATTGAGGTAGATTCAAATATTGACCCAACAAAAGGGCCAACTGGTACAACCTTTAGGATTATTATTCCTCGAACATTTAGTGCAACTGAGTAAACTAACGAATTAAACAATATGCCTACTGCAAAAAAAACTATCCTTATTGTTGATGATGATATAGACTATTTGTATCAACTAAGGTTTCACGTTGAAAAAATGGGTTTTGAGGTTGTAACTGCCGAAAGTCAGCGCGAAGCTGAGCAGATGCTAAGCACCATGAAACCCGATTTGGCAATTCTCGATTTAATGATGGAGAACGAGGATAGTGGCTTTATCCTTAGCTATAAAATTAAGCGCAAATACCCTGAAATTCCAATTATCATTGCAACTGCAGTGGCTGCTGAAACTGGAATGTCCTTTGGAATTAGCTCAGAGCAGGAGCGCAAGTGGATTAAAGCCGATTTATACCTTGAGAAGGGTATTAGACCCGACCAACTTCACCGCGAAATTATTAAACTACTAAAACTCTAGTATGGAAATTCTTGATGTGCTAGTGGTTGACGATGAACCCGGAATTCGTTCAGGGGTAGAGCGTATTCTTAGAAATTTCTCAGTTAGTTACCCTTTCCTAGAGGACGAAATAGGTTTTAATATTGTTGAAGCTGAGACAGGCGAGGCTGCAATTGAAATTATTCAGAAACAACCACCTGCCATTGTTCTGCTTGATAATAAGTTGCCAGGAATTCAGGGAATTGAGGTGTTGGAGTACATTAACGCCAATCAACCCAATATTCTAGTAATGATGATTACATCGTATGCATCACTGGAGTTGGCTGTTAAAGCCACAAATATTGGTGCATACGATTTTGTTCCAAAACCATTTACTCCACAGGAGTTAAAGGCATCGATGGAGAATATCGCCAAGCATTTTTTTCTTCGCCGAATGACTCGAAAACTTCATAAGGAGGGTAAGCAGGTGCGCTTTCAGTTCCTCACAGTGCTTTCACATGAGTTAAAATCGCCCTTAAATGCCATTGAAGGCTACTTACACATGATGCAGGAGAAGCAGTGTGGCGATAAAATTGACGATTATGCAGAGCCTATAGACCGTTCTTTATCGCGTATTCAAGCCATGCGTAACCTAATAATGGATTTGTTGGATTTAACGCACATTGAATCGGGCAAACGAAGACGAAATTTAAGGGAGATAGATTTGACTCTCGTTGCTAAATCGGCGTTGGATACAATGACTCCAATGGCCGTGCAACGCGATATTACTTTGGAGTTAGTTAATGATGACCCACAGCCTATTTTTGCCGATTCCGACGATATGGAGATACTGCTAAACAATCTTGTTTCGAATGCTGTTAAGTACAATGTTCGGGGAGGTTGGGTAAAATGTGAAGTTGGGCATACTGATAGTCACATTTTCTGCAAGGTGTCGGATTCAGGAATTGGAATTAACGAGGAGGACCTATCAAAACTTTTCCAGGAGTTTACTCGAATTAAAAACCCACAAAGTAAAAATGTTAGTGGAAGTGGATTAGGATTATCAATTGTGAAGAAGATTCTGGAACTATACAGTGCCGAGGTTCAAGTTGAAAGTAAACCCGGCGAGGGTTCAGCTTTTACACTTTTATTTCCTATAGCAAGCGCTATTATTGCCAACGAGGGAATGTGAAATTAAATTTGTATTGTAAATTTGTAAAACTATTCAAAATAAAAGGTAAAACTCAACCATATGAAGTTACCCGAAAAAACAGTAGAACGTTTAAGCGAATACCGAAGAACTCTTTATAACTGCTTGGCTAAAGGCAAAACACACATTTATTCGCACGAGTTGGCTGGTTTGCATAATATTACAGCAGTTCAGGTGCGACGTGATTTAATGCTCATTGGCTATTCTAGCCTTAAAAAGAAAGGTTACGATGCGCAGGTGTTAATTAATGTAATTGGCGGTTTAATCGACCACGAGGAGAGTTTAAGTGTTGCAGTGGTTGGAATGGGAAATCTTGGTAGAGCAATAACTGCTTACTTCAACGGAAAACGCCCTAAGTTGAATATTGTTGCAGCATTCGATGTCGACCCGAATAAGGTTAATAGGGTTGTTGCGGGTGTTAACTGTTTTCATATGAAAGATTTGGGCGATGTGGTTAAACGTAGCAATATTTCAATTGCAATAATCGCTGCACCACCCGATTCTGCCGCAACCGTTGCTGAACTACTGGTTAATGCAGGGATAAAGGGCATACTTAACTTCACTACGGTTCCAGTAAATGTTCCGGAATCCATTTATCTGGAGGAGTACGATATGATTACATCGTTGGAGAAAGTAGCTTACTTTGTAAAGCATAATTAATTGAACCATTGAATTTTTATTGAGATATTCTGGGATTTCCCAGAATATTTTTTTTTCGTAAAGATTTTTCTATTTTTATTCGATAATATTTTATTGATGAAAGTTCATTACGGTTTCGACGATTTGAGTTCAATCAAAAATCCTGTGGTTACTACAGGGTCATTTGATGGTGTTCATATTGGCCATAAAACAATCATCAATAGAATTAATGAAATTGCTCGCAATATTGATGGGGAGTCGGTATTGATTACCTTCCATCCTCATCCACGTAAAGTTCTTTACCCCGAAACCGAAGGGAAAAAGT
>CAZTVY010000177.1:0-6114 GCA_964617235.1 uncultured Rikenellaceae bacterium
GCCCTTTCGGCCAATATTACATTTCGCTCAGTTGATGGAAGCCAAATGACAACAGGCGATAATATTTCCATAGAGATTTCCCTAAACAATATTGACTACACTTACATTCAGGGAAAAATAAACAAAGATATCACTGTTGGTGATTACGATTACAAGGTGGATTTATTCCGATCAACCTATGTGGCAGATCAACACTTTGACGATCCCCGTTTAACATTTAAAATATTTAACAGTTACGGAATACCCGTGTTCTTCAATATTAACCAATTTGAAGCCAGCAATACTCAATCAACAGAAACGCTTCTTGTTACAAATTCTGGTGTGCCAACAGTAAATACCTTGAAAATTGGTTCACCGAACCAACTGAGCCGTGTAGAGTCAATGGGAGGTTTGCCGGTTAAAGATTCATTAGTTTTAAACAAGAGTAACTCTAATATTGATTTTGCCTTCGATCTTGCACCAAACCAATTCAAACTTCAATCTGGAATAACACTGGGTGATGCATCAAATAATCACGATTACTTTGTGGCAAAGGACTCTAAACTAACCATTGCTTCCGAAATAGAATTGCCGCTTATTGGCTGGGTAGAAACTAATCAAATAAACGATACTATTGTAGATGTTGAGTTGCCCGATCTGGAAAGTGATCTCAACCTTAAAGAGGGTGATTCCCTTAAAGTTACCATAAAGTTTCGTTTTAGAAATGGAATCCCGCTCAACACCTATTTTCAAGCCTATTTCTTAAACGATTTAAACCAAGAACTAACAAAACTTTACACTGACGAGCATTGGCTAATCAAAAGCGCCTCCGTTGACCCAACCACAGGCAAAGTAACCAATCCAACAATAAACTATTCCGAAGTAGTAATTAACCGAAGTAAGTATAACCTCATTAAGGACGCTACAAAGATTGTACTTCAGTACCGTTTCAAAACAGGAGGCAATACAAACCAAGCGGTAGTAATTGAAGATAACAGTTTTATTGATATACAGATGAGCATGATTGCTGTTGCAAAAGTAAATTTAGAATAAAACTTAGGAAGAATTATTTGACATTGAAAAAACTATGCAAATGAGAAAAATTACTTTCTATATTTTTTTTGTTGTGATTGGCTTTAATACATCAGCTCAATCAGAACTTACCTTACCTTTCATGAAGGATATATTCCAAAGCACATACATTAACCCCTCAATAACACCAGAGCATACCTTTAGCCTTGGCTTACCAGGAACATCTGTTTACGGTCAGTTCATTTCAAATGGATTTATACTTAATAATATTACCGAATTCCGTAATGAAAAAACGTATATAGACCCCTATCAACTACTGAACGAACTTAAAGACAACAATATGTTATTTGTTGGCCAAAATGTTGATATATTTCACCTACGAACAAAGATAAGGAATGGCTACTACTGGTTTGCAATTCGACAAAACCTTAATGCAACGTTTAACTACCCAAAAGATTTAGTAGGGCTCGCATTGCTAGGTAACGAGGCGTATGTTGGCAGTTCATTAGATTTCTCAAACCTTAAGGTTGATGTTTCGCTATACAACGAGTACAGCTTTGGAATGATGAAGGAGTTTCCACGCTGGAGCTTTGGCGGAAGGATAAGCTTACTACAAGGGCTAAGCAATGTAAGATTCGATCCTGAAGTTTTAAACATAGAAATTGATACCGCCATGTATGGCCACTATGGACATGCAAATGCTAAACTTTATACGGCTGGTATTCCTAAGAATAGTGAAGGAGATCCAAGCATTGATCATATTGACGACCTAAACTGGATAAATAACTATTTTACAAATTTCAAGAATAAAGGTTTTGCCCTTAGCGGTGGAGTTACTTACAAGTACGATGATAGAACTAGACTTTCATTCTCATTTTACGACATAGGTTTTATCAACTGGAAAGATAGCGTTCAAACTTACACAATAAAAGGAGAGACAGACTTTAACGGCTTAGACATGATAGCTGAATGGCTTTACGGAGGAAGTGTTGATATTGACTCGACTCTACAAGCAATTGAGGATGATTTTGATAGAGATACCATTTACTCCTCATACCGCACATGGCTTCACCCAAAATTCAACTTAACGGCTAGTTATGATTTGGCTCGGAGGACATCCTTAGGGTTCTCGTTTACGGGCGTATACAACAGCAAGTTTTACCCAGCATTAACCATAGGTTTACAGCAAGGAATTGGCCGCTGGTTTAATATAATAGCATCGGCTTCGCTTAATCAGCGGTCGTTCAACAATCTGGGTTTTGGATTTATGATAAAACCTGGCCCTACGCAGATTTTTATTGTTGCTGACAACCTATACCCTGCCATTAATCCACTATATACCACCAATGTCAATTTCAGATTTGGGATGAACTGGGTATTTGGAAGAGTTAAACAACCCGAGGGAATGCCTTACAGATAAAAATTCAAGGTTGAATTAAATAATATCACCAATGAAAAATGCAATTTTAAGGACTTTAGTAGTACTCGCCATAATAATAAATGCTTTGAGCATTGCAACTGCTCAAACATCATTTTTACCAGCAAATTTAGGTACATCTGTCAACTCTGAGTACCCTGAAATTAACCCAATTTTACATCCCGATGGGAAAATATTATACTTTTCCAGAGCTAATCATCCAGAAAATAGATATGGCGGGGTAAATAGTCAGGATATATGGTACTCCGTGCTAAACGAGGATGGAACCTGGACTGAAGCAAAACGATTATCAAACTCCATAAACATTGGTCGCTACAATGCTATATTAGGAATTCTCGACGATGGAAATACATTCCTTATTAACGGGAAGTACTCTAAAAACGGCAAATACTGGATTGACAGGGGACTTTCGTTAATAGAAAGAACCGATAGCGAAATCTGGGGAAAACCCGTATCTCTTAATATAGCAGGCTATACCCGCCAGAATAGAGGTAGGGCTACCACGGCATATATTACACCAGATAAAAAATATATTATCCTTTCGTACAGCAAGCGCAGCAATAAAAAGAGTAATAAACTATACATCGCAATAGAAAAGGACAATGGCAAGTACTCAAAGCCTCAGGAACTTAATTTTGTTGGCAAAGATAATGGCGACAGTTACGAAGCACCATTTCTATCGGCCGACGGAAAGGCACTCTACTTTAGCTGCAAGGTGAAAAGCAACTACAACTTATACGCAAGCAACAGAACCGATGATACCTATAAAAACTGGTCGTTACCCATTCCTTTGAGCGATACAATAAACACTACTGGCTGGGAAAACTACTACAGGTTGAACAAAAAGGAAAACTGGGCCTATTTCTGCTCCGATTCCGCCTCCATTGGAAAATCTGATATATTCAAGGTTAAAATCTTCGAAGATAACCCTAATGTTAAACTTTCTGGATTAATTTTAAGTAAGGCTGATGAGAAACTTATGCTTGCCGATACTAACTATAGAATTACTTTTAATGGCAACGAGGTAGCTGGACTTAAAATAGATAAAGCATCGGCATCGTATGAGGTTTTGCTGCCTTTTGGTCAGAATTACATCATAAAACCGGAATTGCAAAACTGGGTTGGCGTAGTTGACTCCCTTGATGCTACCAATATCAAGGAATACACCGAAATGAATAAAAACTTATACTTTGAGTCAATCCCTTACGTAAAAATATTTGGTAAGATTATTAATACACGCACAAACTTGCCTATATCGCTCGAAAATAATCCCAAAATATTAATCAATAACCTGCTTTCCGACTCGGTTAAATACGGAACTGAAATAGCTGATTATAAAGCCATTCTACCTTTGGGTAGCAAATACATAGTAAATGCAAAAGTGCCAAACTTCATAAGCAAAGCAGATACAGTTGATGTTACAACAGCAATATCCTACACCGAAAAGGAGGTGAACTTTTACATTCAATCGGTTCCTTGGGTTGAGGTAAAAGGTACAGCACTCGATAATAATACTTTCACACCTATTATTGGAGCATCATTCCCAAAACTTGTTGTGAACGGTAATCCTATCGATACGGTTGATATTGACCCAGTTAACGGCTCATTCACCATTCGCTTACCTTACGGATTTAAATACACCACAGCAATTGCGTCAAAGGATTATATCTCTTTGAATAATGAGTTAGACTTAACGGGATACGTTGAGTATGCCAAGGTTGCCCACAACGTATTTGCAGAGCGCAAGGATGCTAATATGGCGATACTTAGCGGAAACATTATCAATATAAAAACTGATAAGCCATTAACCCCGGACGTTCCAGTTAAACTGAAAGTAAATGGGGTTGAGACTATGGGATTCCGTTACGATTCTTCAAATGCATCGTATACGCTTAAACTTCCAGTTGGAGTCTCGTATGATATTCTTCCTTCGGTTAAAAACTTCTACAACAAGTACGAACAAGTTGATTTAACTAAGGTTAAGAAAGGAACAAAAATTGCCAAGAATTTCTACGTTACACCTATAGAGGTTGGACAAACAGTAAATATCGACTTTATTTACTTTGAAACAGGAAAATCTAAGTTAAAGCCTACATCGTTCCGCTCGTTGAATGCTTTGGTGGAGTTCTTGAACGAGTATCCAAACGTCATGGTAGAAATTAGTGGACATACCGATAATACAGGCTCACCAGTTGTTAATCAAAAAATATCTGAACAGCGTGCAAAATCCGTTGCCGACTATGTAATATCCCAGGGAGTTACAAAGGACCGAATTGTATCGAAAGGATATAGTTCTAAGAAACCTAAAGCGTCTAATGCTACAGCAAAAGGCAGAGCTCAAAACAGAAGAGTTGAATTTACAATTATCGATATTTAAAAAAGAGAAAGGGTGTCAGACTTGACACCCTTTCTCTTTATCAAAATTACTAGAATCGCATACCCAAGCTAAAACCTGGATACATTTTTACATTTGTTTTGTTATCGTATGTTTTATCGAATGTGCTCCAGGGAGCGTAATCAGAATCTACAATATTTCCACTATTATCAGTAATATCCGATACAAGCACATTCCACGATGGGCCACCAAAGATTGTAAGATTATCGGATATTTGCACCGAAACTAGGGCATTAATTCTATTGTGAAGGTTTAACCTATTGGTGTACCACTCATCCTCATTAACCTGATAACAGGTTGCCTCAAAGTTCAAGTCAACTTTCCCTTTAACTGGCACAATTGTTCCAACACCGTAGCCCCATCCCCAGTAAATTTTATCGTTTCGGGTTGCAGCACCAACAGAAATAATGTTGTAGAAACTTCTGGTCCCTGTTTTATAACTCAAAACACCATACATGGACTCATTACCGCTAATTTCAAATTTATGGTATCCATTGCGAACGAAACTTATTACTCCAATAGATGCGCCTTTCTCAAGAGAATCAACATAATTAAAAACACCCAGCTGTAACCCTTTTAGCACTTTAGTGTAATTAAAGAACCCTGAAACTTGCACGCCATCAGTCCGTCCTGTATTTATATTAGAGAACCCAGATAGTTGCAAACCATTCAAATCACCAACATTTATATTTCCAAAACCTGCAATTTGAGGCCCCTTCCCGTCGCCAATGTTGAAGTTTGAAAATCCTGCCAGTTGACCTTTGGTATTTCCTTTTGAGTAATTTGAAAAACCTGCACCTTGGAAACCATCAATAGAATCGGTAACAACGCTTGCAAATCCAGATAATTGAACCCCTTTGTAACTACCTTTAACAACGTTTGCAAAACCAGCCCCTTGAAATCCTTTACTATTGGACAACACAACGTTTGCATAACCTGAAAGTTGGGCACCCTTAAACTCTTTATGGTTATAGTTTAAAAAACCAGCTCCCTGAAAGCCTTTACCCTTTTTTAGATTTACGTTAGCATAACCAGCAAACTGCGCACCATCCATATCGCCTTTCAGCACGTTTGCAAAGCCTCCAAACTCTGTTCCTTTGAGCCCACCATTATAGCCTGCGAGGATATTAATTGAGAATTTATTAGTTACGGTTCCCGATTCTATTCCATTTGTTCCTATTGGAGTCACTAATGTTAACTGAAATGCCCTTACAGATGAATCCATTCTCTCCTGAGCTTTTACATAGTTTGCTAAAATAACAACCAAGCC